>CALAKR010000346.1 GCA_937923225.1 uncultured Aquabacterium sp.
CATCGACACTGGGCTTGCTGGTGGCAAAGGCCTCGTTGATGGTGGCGCGCACGGACGGCAGGTCGTCGGGGTGGACCAGTACGCTGGTGGGCTTGCCCACAGCGGTCCAGTCCGGATCCGAGTAGCGCCAGAGGCGGGCGGCATTGCGGCTGATGAAGTCGATGATGCGATCGCCTATCAGCGAGAAGCGGAAAATCACCACAGGGCCTGCGTTGAACAGGGCGCGCTCCTGGGCGTAGGCGATCTGGGCCAGCTTGCGCTGGTGGATGTCCGTGTGGGTGCCTGCGGCTACGACCGTGCGACCACGTTCGTCCTCCTGGATCACCAGCCCACGGGAGATCATCCAGCGCCAGCCCCCACGGTCGTCCGGCACGCGGTATTCCATCTCGAAGGTATGGATGCGCCGCTTGATGAACTCCTTGAAGCGGTATTCCACCAATTCTGTGTCATGCGGGTGCAGGCGCACGTACCACTCACGGCCATGGTAGATGCGCGTGTCAGGCAGGAAATCTTTCTGCCCGGTGTGAATGCCCTCGAAAATGATCTGGTCGCTGGGGATATCGGCCACCCAGATGCTGATTTGGGCCGCACGGATGGCCCGCGCGCGGTAGTCGAGCCCTTGGTTCTTGCCTTCGACGATGGCCAGCGCACGCTCATGCGCTTCCTTGCCCAGGGTGTCTTCCCGCTCCTGTCGGCGCTGGCGCACCACGGTGTTGCGCTCGGCCACCCAGGCACGAAGGATGCGCCACTCGTGCCAGAGCGCGGTGCCTCCCACGGCCAGGGCAACCGCCGGCAGGGCGTACCACGCCACCTGCAGGTGGTTATCCCGGCTGACCACGGCGATCACCAGCACCAGGCCGACCATGAACAGGCCCAGGCTGATGGACTGCCTCGTGATGCCGGAGAAGGAGGTGCTGCCTGAGTTCATCGGGGATACGCCCCTGGGGGAACGGTTGTCTGTTTATCGGGTGCCGCTGAGGGCAACTTGAGAAAGAGGACAACTGCCAGGCCAATGGCTTACCCGTCGGGGGGCAGGGGCGGTGGCGCGCTGGCGTGCCGCAGCAGCAGCTCCAGCGGGATCACGTCCAGGGCCTGCTCGTGCGTGGCCTCAAGCACCACAGGCGGGGCGACGCCCGCTTCAAAGGCGTCGAGCCATCGCTGTGCGCACAGGCACCAGCGGTCACCCGGCGCCAGCCCGGCGAAACGCCACTCGGGCCGTGGGGTGACCAGATCATTGCCGCGCGCCGTCGAAAAGGCCAGGAAATCGGGCGTCATGCGGGCACAGACCACGTGCAGGCCAGGGTCGTCCCTGCGGGTGCGGCAGCAGCCATCCCGGAAAAAGCCGGTCAGCGGAGCGTAGGAGCAGGCCCGCAGAGGCCCACCCAGTACATTGCGTGCGCTGGTCAGCTCGATGGAGGACATGGCCGGCTTGAGGTGGCGATGGCGTGGTGGGCGTGGTAGGCGTGGTGGCCGTCAGGCGTTGGGCCGTGGGGGCTGTGCGTTCTTGATCAGCGCCATGGACGTGGCGATCAGCGAGGAGACCTCGCTCATGTTGCCGGGCACGATCATGGTGTTGTTCTTCTGGGCCAGTTGGGCGAAAGCGTCCACGGCGCGCTCGGCCACCTTCAGGTTCACGGCCTCCTGGCCGCCGGGCGACTGGATGGCCTCGGCGATCTTGCGGATGGCATCGGCGGTGGCATCGGCCACGGACGTGATGGCGATGGCTTCGCCCTGGGCCTTGTTGATCTCGGCTTGCCGTTCGCCCTCGGACTTGGCGATGTAGGCCTCGCGCTCGCCGGTGGCCAGGTTGATCTGCTCCTGCTTGCGGCCTTCGGATTCGGCGATGCGGGCACGCTTGTCGCGCTCGGCGGTGATCTGCTGCTGCATGGCACGCAGGATCTCGGCCGGCGGCGTCAGGTCCTTGATCTCGTAGCGCAGTACCTTGACGCCCCAATTCGGGGCAGCTTCGTCCAGCGCAGCCACCACGGCAGCGTTGATCATGTCGCGCTCTTCGAAGGTGCGGTCCAGCTCCAGCTTGCCCACCACCGAGCGCAGGGTGGTCTGCGCCAACTGGCTGATGGCCAGGATGTAGTTGGAGGTGCCGTAGCTGGCGCGCATGGCGTCTGTCACCTGGAAATACAGGATGCCGTCCACCTGCAGCTGGGTGTTGTCCTTGGTGATGCAGACCTGGCTGGGTACGTCCAGCGGCACTTCCTTGAGGGAATGCTTGTAGGACACCCGGTCGATGAAGGGCAGCACGATGTTCAGGCCAGCCGTCAGTGTGCCGTGGTACTTGCCCAGCCGTTCGAGCACCCAGGCGCTTTGCTGCGGCACGACCTTGACGGCCTGTACCGTGAACACGATGGCGACGACGAGGATGATCAGCGCGGTTTCGAGCATGCTCAGAGTTTCTCCAGAAGCAGTTGAGAGCCTTGCACGCCGGTGATGCGGTGCGTGCCAGGTTGAGGAAGGGGGACAACGGCGTGCGCGGCCAGCCGGGCCGACCATTGGGCCCCTCGGTAATGGACCTGGGTGGAACCGTCAGGCTGCCAGGCCGACACCTGCACGGTTTGCCCGACATCCAGCAAGGTGTCGGTACCGGACGCGCTGCCCTGGCGGTTGCGGCGGATGATGTGCCACATTGCCGAAGCCCCGCCCCCCAGGAGGCCAGCCAGCGCGATCTGGGCGGGCTGGCCCAGCCCAAGGTGCGCGGCCAAGGCCCCAGCCGTGGCACCCAGCGCCAGCATCAGCAGGTAGAACGTGCCGGTGACCAGTTCGGCCGCAACGAGCACACCTGCCACCAGCCACCACAGGGTCGAATCTTCCATGGTTTCTTGCAACCGCCTCCGGGGCGGAACGAGCTTTTTCGACATCCTAGTGTAAGCACATCGATGCGTGCGCGCAGCAGGGATGCTGAATTAATGGCTGCGAATGTCATGCAACAGCCCTACACTTCGCGCTTCGTGTTTTTTTCAGCCTTGCCACCGGGGGATCCCATGCTGCGTTTCCACTTCCCCATCGTCATCATCGACGAGGACTTCCGCTCCGAGAACACCTCGGGTCTGGGCATCCGCGCCCTGGCCGACGCCATCCAGAAGGAAGGCTTCGAGGTGCTGGGCGTGACCAGTTATGGCGA
>CALAKR010000347.1 GCA_937923225.1 uncultured Aquabacterium sp.
TGGCCTTGGTGCGTGGCGTGATGGCTTGCTCCACCAGACGCTCGTCCAGATTCAGGGTGTCCTGACGGATATCGACGAAGACGGGGGTGGCGCCTCGCAGGACAAATGCATTGGCCGTGGACACGAAGGTGTAGGACGGCATGATGACTTCGTCGCCTGGCTGGATGTCCAGCAGCAGGGCAGCCATCTCCAGCGCGGCGGTGCACGAGTGCGTCAACAAGGCATGCCCAGCACCAGTCTGGGATTCCAGCCACTGATGGCACTTCTTGGTGAAGGGGCCGTCACCAGACAGCTTGCCATTGAAGTGGCTCTGAGCGATGTAGTACAGCTCCTTGCCGGTCATGTGGGGCTGGTTGAAGGCGATGCGGCGCTTGGACATCACGGGGTCTTTCTCGCAAATCAAGGAGCCACGGCACAACCGAACATGCGCTCGGTGTACTCGGCCCAAACAAGGATGCAGAGGGAGCAACCTGCCTCGTGCAGTTGACGCAGGGACAGGATTCAGGACCTTGTCACGGACCGAGCCCAGTCACTGCATGGCTGCCCCATGTGGAAGATGATTGCTCCTCCGGCAGCGTTCTTTTTTGGTTGGAATGCCCATTGTATTCGTGGTGCACCAGCCCCAACGGCTGCCCTGGCGATGACTCAGTCTGCCGACTGGATACGTACCATTCCCGCATACAAGCCATTGAGGCCCATGAGCTCGGAATGGGTGCCCTGCTCCACGATGCGCCCCTCCGACATCACACAGATCACATCGGCGTTCTTGATGGTGCTCAGGCGGTGCGCAATGAGGATGAGGGTCTTGGCACGGCGCAACTCTTCAATGGAACGCTGCACCACGGCCTCGGACTCAGAATCCAGCGCCGAGGTGGCTTCATCGAAAATCCAGATCGCGGCGTCCCGGTACAAGGCCCGCGCAATGGCCAGGCGCTGCCGCTGCCCCCCCGACAACATGCCGCCGTTGGTACCGATGCCCGTGTCCATGCCCTGCGCCATGGCCGACACATGCGACCACAGATTCGCGGCACGCAGGCATTGCTCAACCTTCGCGCGATCGACGCCCTGCGGGCTGGCGTAGGCCACGTTGGCCGCCACGCTGCCGTCAAACAGCACGATGTCCTGAGACACCACCGCGAAGTGGCGGCGCAGGCTGGCCAGCTTGAGATCCTCGATCGGCACGTCATCCAGCAGGATTTCACCGGACACGGGGTGGGCAAACCTGAGCAAGGCATTGACCACCGTGGTCTTGCCTGCACCGGAAGCGCCCACCAGGGCCACGGTCTGCCCAGGCTGGATATGCAGATTCAGGCCGTCCAGCGAGGGCTTGGCTGCGCCATCGTAGTGAACCTTCACATCACGGAAGGTGATGTCTCCACGTGAGGTGGCCATCTCCCCGGTCCCGTTGTCAGGTTCGACGGGTGCATTGATCAGGTCGAACGCCCCACGCGCCGTGATCAAGGCCCCTGTCACGGGCTGGTAGACATCGGTCAGGTGCCGCATGGGCGAAATGGTCATCAACAGTGCGGTGATGAAGGACACGAACTCACCGATCGTGGTCGAGCCCTGACTGGCCTGGTAGATGGCCAGGGTGATGATGATGGACACGCCGATCGCTGCCACAACCTGCGTCAACGGCGTGATCAGCGAGCTGGTCACCGTGGTCTTGAGCACCATGCGGCGCAAGGTATTGGCTTCGTTGTCGAAACGCTTGAGCTCGAAATCGGCGGCATCAAAGGTGCGCACCACACGCCAGGCCCGCGCATTGTCATCAACTGTGTTGACCAGGCGTTGCTGTGACTCGTATTGGCTCTGCCCCACCCGCGACAAACGCCGCTGCACCTGTTTCAACAGCACACCGAGCAGCGGCATGCTGATGAAGGACAGCAAGGTGAGCTGCCAGTTCAGATACAGCAGGTAGCCCAGCAGGAACACCAGGGACATGCTGTCCTTGATCACCGAGATGACCACGCTGCCCAGTGTCTGGGATGCCATCTGAGGATCATTGATGATCTTGGTGACGGCCAGGCCAGGGCTGATGATGTTGAACAACTTGGCATCAGCGCGCAGCAGGCCGCGCATCAGGTCACGGCGCAGGCTCAGCACCACGTTTGTGATGCTGTGAGACATGGCGTAGTTGCCTGCGAAGTTGAACAGGCCGCGCCCCATGAACAGACCGATGATCACCACCGGCACCAGCCACAGCGGGTAATTCAGGCCTTCCTTGAAGCCCGAATCGATCAGCCTCTTGAACAATGCCGGAATGACAGGCTCGACCGCCGCCCCCAAGGTAAAGAGCAGGAAGGACGAGACAAACATCTTCCAATGAGGCTTGCCATACGCCAGGATCTTGCGCCCGGTGTCCTTGAGTTCCAAATTGAGTTCAGGCGTGGTTTGCGCCATGGCGGGTCTTTCTCAACAGGTCAAGCACGTGCTCGACGGTGATGTCCGGCAGGGTGGCCGCCATGACGTTGTGCAAAGTATCTGGATCATGGTCCAGCCTGGCGCGGGCACCAATCATCACATAGGTAGGCGTTCCCACCGCCGCAGCCACATTCACCATGCCAGTGTCATTTCCCAGGCAACAGTCCGACAACTTGAGGGCCGCGGCGCTGCCGAGCACCGGCGCATCCGTGATGGCCATCAGCCCACGCCTGAGATGCTCTGGAACGGCGGCCACCAGATCCTGCGCTTGTTCCTTTTCGGAAGGGCCGCCCAGGATCAGCACCCCTTGCCCCTCTTCGAGCAGCCGGGAGGCCAAGGCAGCGTATCGGTCAATGCCCCACTGCTTGTGTGTCTCACTGGTGCCGATGGCCAAGGCGTAAAGCGGTCTTGGCAGGCTGGACAGGCGTTCCCGCATCGTTTGAACCGCGCTGTCCGGCACCGTCATCTTGGGCGCCAGGGCTGCGTCGGCAAAACCGTGGGCCAGCATGAAGGCCCGCGCCTCCTGGAAGGCCGCCACCGCGGGGCCCTTGTACGGCGAGATGTAAGGCCCCTCGGTCAGGAAGACACGCTGCAACCAGCGGTAGCCGTAGCCCCAGCGCACCGGAATGCCGCTGAGCCCGGCGATCAGGCCCCGGCTGGTCCGGCCGGAAAACAAGACAAGCCGGTCGAATCGACCCGACTTGAGTTGCCGGGCCATGCGCCACATGCCCACCAGGCCCGCGTGACGCCCGCGGCGTTTTTCACCTCGCCGCGGCCGATGATCATGGTCGATCACGGCCTC
>CALAKR010000348.1 GCA_937923225.1 uncultured Aquabacterium sp.
CCAAGGCCAGCGATGCGGACGATCCGCTGCATGCCGCCCGTGCCGCCGAGGTGACCTCGCTGTGGCGCCTGGGCGCAGCACCGCGCTGACTCAGTCGTCTCCGCCGGCCCGCAGACGGCCCACCACGTGCGGCTCGACCACGCTGGCGCGGTTGCCCCAGCTGTCGCGCACATAGGTGGCCACCGCCGCGATCTCGTCGTCCGACAGCAGGTGCGCGAAGGGGGGCATGCCGAAGGGGCGGGGGTTGCCCGCCGTGGCCGGCAAAAAGCCACCCTTGGCGATCACGCGGATCACGTTGGCCGGCTCCGCCATGCGCACGGCCCGGTTGCCGGCCAGGCGCGGGTAGACGTCCGGCACGCCTTCACCCTGCTCACCATGGCAGGCGGCGCAATGCCGCGCATAGAGCGCCGCCCCCTGGGCCAGGCGTGTGCTGGTGGCGCGCGCCGGTTCAGGTGGCCGCGATCCAGCCGGCGGCAGACTCTTGAGGAAGACCGCCATGGCGCGCAGGTCGGCCTCGCTCAAATGCTGCGTGCTGCGGTAGACCACGTCCGCCATCGGCCCCATCACGCTGCCCTTGGACGTCATGCCGGTGCGCAGCAGGCCCACGATCTCCTGCTCGGACCAGTCGCTCACGCCGGCCTCGTGCGGATCACGCAGCGATGGCGCGTACCAGTTCTGCAGCGGCATCAACCCACCGGCCAGCTCCAGCCCCTGTGACGCGCCCAGCAGGTTGCGCGCCTCGTGACAGGCCGCGCAATGGCCCAGCCCCCGCACCAGGTAGGCACCGCGGTTCCATTCGGCCGTGCGCTCGGGCTCGTCACGGTGCACGCCAGGGCGGAAGTACAGCGCGCGCCACACGGCCAGCGCCGGCTGGGTGCTGAAGGGAAAGGCCAGCTCGTGCGCGCGGTTGGGCGCCTTGACCGGCGGCAGGCTGCGCAGGTAGGCGTAGAGCGCGTCGCTGTCCGCCCGTGTGACCTGCGTGTAGTTGGGGTAGGGGAAGGCGGGGTAGAGCAGGCGCCCATCGATCGACCGGCCGTTGTGCAGCGCACGCCAGAAGGCGTCGGCCGACCAGCGCCCCAGACCGGTGGCCTCATCGGGCGTGAGGTTGCTGCTGTAAACCGTGCCGAAGGGCGTGGCCAGAGGGCGGCCGCCGGCATAGGGCGCACCGCCCCGTTCGGTGTGGCAGGTGGCGCAGTTGCCGGCGCGGGCCAGGTAGGCGCCGCGCGTGATCTGGGCCTCGGTGATGGGGGGCGTGGTTGCCGCGGATGCGAAGCCTTGCGCTGCAGGCACAGGCACTTCATCCAGCCGGTTGAGCGACCACACCGTGGCGGTGGCGATGCCCGCCAATGCAGCCAGCAGGGCCAAGGTGATCAGCCGGCGACGGCGTGCCTTGAGGCTCATGGCTGGCTCCGGGGCACACCACCACATGGCATCGGCAAGGGCTGGGGCAGGCTCACCGCCGGCTTGCCGCCCGCCGGCCAAGGCTGGCTGGACAACCACGACGCCACGGCACTGACATCATCGGGTGACAGGCGCCGGGCGATGTCGGCCATGCAGTCGGGCGCCTGTGCGCGCCGCCGGCCGTTGTGCCAGGCGCCGATCTGCCCGGCCAGGTAGTGGCGCGGCAGACCCAGCAGGCCAGGGATGGCCGGGGCCACGCCCGTCAGCGTCTGGCCATGGCAGAGCACGCAGGCCGGCAGCCCTTTGGCCGCATCGCCCCGCATGACCAGCCGCTGGCCCCGGGCCAGCACCGCGGCCGATTCGGTGGGGCGGGCAGGTGCCGGGTAGGGCACATCCAGCGTCGCGAAGTAGCCGGCGATCTCGTGCAGGTAGGCATCGCTCAGGTGGTCGAGCAGGTAGACCATGGGCGCATAGCTGCGCCGCCCGTCACGAAAGTTCAGCAGCTGGTTGGTCAGGTAGCCTGCGGGCTTGCCCGCCAGGCGCGGGTAGTAACCATCGGGGCCGGCGCGGCCATCGGTGCCATGGCAGGTGGTGCAGGCATCGACGCGCTGGCCGATGCTGTCCTGCAAGGGCGACACCGACAGTGGCGCGAGCCCGCCCGCAGGCTGGGAAAAGGCGGCTGGGGCCGCGACAGCGCAACACCAAGCCAGAGCCCAGGCGATCCGAGGTCGAAGTCCTTGCATCGGGCCATTGTCGGCCATGCACCGGCCCGGTGCAGCATTTTTTGACTGCGGGGAACCCCTGGGCGCTCAGTAGCCCACGGTGAAGCGGCGGCGCGAATGGGCCGGCTTGTCCAGCTCGTCGATCAGGGCCACGGCGTAGTCCTGCAGCGAGATGTGGCTGTTGCCCTGCGCATCGACCAGCAACTGGTCACCCCCCAGACGGAACTGGCCAGTGCGCTGACCGGGCTCGATCATGGCCGAGGGGCTCAGGAAGGTCCAATCCAGCACAGGCTCGGCACGCAGCAGTTCCAGCGCCTGGCGGGCACCTTCGGCCGTGCCCTTCCATTGGGCGGGGAAATCAGGGCTGTCCAGCAGGATCTTGCCGGGGGCCACCTCCAGCGTGGCCGCGCCGCCCACCACGAGGAAGCGGGGCACGCCGGCAGCCTTGACCGCCGCCAGGATGCTCTTGAAGCCCTTGACGTAGTAGTCCAGCGTGTCGGCCTGGGCATGGCCGCTGAAGGCCGAGATCACGGCGTCGAAACCCTGGCCCTTGAGGGCAGCGGTGAGGGCGGCGGTGTCAGTCACGTCCACGCCCTGGGCGCTGACCTGGCCGGTGGTGGCCACGCGCTCGGGGCGCGAGACCAGGGCGGTGATGGTGTGGCCACGGGAAGCGGCTTCCGCCAGCAGGTGGGTGCCGATGAAACCGGTGGCGCCGATGATCGCGATCTTCATGATGGATGTCCTTCGGGTTGGAACGATGGGTTCGTGATGGGTGAATCTTGCGCCCCTCGATTGATTCGATAAAGACCCCGATAGACAATTCATTGTTTCCATATGATTGACAATCGCGCATGGCCACCATCGACACCCTGAACCTGAACCACCTGCTGGTCTTCGCGGCCGTGGTGGAGGCCGGCAGCTTCACGGCCGCGGCGGATCGGCTGGGCCAGACCAAGGCCCGCGTGAGCCTGGTGCTGCGTGAACTGGAGGGGCAACTGGGTGGCGCCCTGCTCACGCGCACCACGCGCCGCCTGGCCCTGACCGAACTGGGCCAACAGGTATATGGCGAGTGCATCCCGCCCCTGCGTTCCGTGCAGGACACGGTGGCGCACCTGGGCCGTGACGACGGGCCGCTCAGCGGCACGCTGCGCATCACCGCGCCGGTGGACCATGCGGCGCAGTCGCTGGCCCCCGCCCTGGCGCGCTTCGCCATGCTGCACCCGGCCCTGCACATCGACCTGCGCGCCACCGACCAGCGCGTGGACCTGGTGCGCGAAGGGCTGGACCTGTCGATCCGCGTGGGCTGGCTGCGCGACTCCACCCAGCGGGCCCTGAAGCTGGGCGGCTTCGAACAATGGGTGCTGGCCAGCCCCGACTACCTGCACCGGCGCGGCATGCCCAAGCAGCCCAGCGACCTGGCCGAGCATGACTGGGTGGCACTGAGCCTGCTGCCCTCGCCGCTGACCTGGACCTTCTCCCACGCCCGACGCGAGGCGCAGACGGTGCGCATGACCAGCCGCCTGCGCGTGGACTCCGGCGCGGCGCTGATGGCCCTGCTGGAGCACGGCATGGGCCTGTCGGTCACGGAGCAGTTCAGCGCCGCCAAGGCCCTGCGGGATCGCCGTCTGGTGCGCGTGCTGCCCGATTGGCAGGCGCCCTTCGGCGGCATCCACGCGGTCTACCCGCCGGGGCGGCAGGCGCCACCGGCACGGGTGCGGGCCTTCGTCGAGTTCTACCGTGAGTGGTTGAGCAAGACGGGTTGACGGCGCTCAGGCCGCCATCGCCATCTGCACATGCGTGGGCTTGGTCCCGACCGTGGCCGAAGACAAGGGCGGACACAACTCGCGCTGCGCATCGATGCGATCGGCCAGGAAGGCCGCATCACGCGACACGCCCGAGAAGCGGCCCGAGCCCCAGGTGTACTGCCAGGGCAGGCCCAGGAAGTACAGGCCCTTCTGCTGCGTGACGCCACGCGTGTGCACGGGCTGACCCCGACCGTTGAAAACGGGCGCATCCAGCCATTCGAAATCGGGCCGAAAGCCAATGCACCAGATCACGCTGGTGATGCCGGCGGCCTGCAGGTTCAGGCTGAGTTGCTCGCCATCGGGCTGCCACACCGGCTCGTACACCGACGGTGGCGGTGCATCGATGCCCTGCGCGGCAATGTACTTGTCGATGCTGGCGTTGATGCCGTTGTAGACCTGGTCGGCGCGGTCCAGTGCGGCTTGCAGGCCCGGCTCGAACTGCATCACACCATCGTCCAGCCCTGCCAGCAGGCCGTGCAGCTGCATGCCTTCGGCGGCGAACTTGCGCAGGTCGATGTCTCGTCCGCCATCGCGGCCGGTGACGTAGTGGTTGGTGTTGTCGCGCACGCCCTCGCGCAGCGGATGCTGGTGCACGGGCATGTCGTAATAGTTCATGTCGGCCAGCCAGTCGACCACGTCGCGGCCCCGGTAGAAGCGCGCACAGCGCGGTGCATCACCCACAGCCAGGTGCACCTTGCGGCCGGCCAGGTGCAGGTCTTCGGCGATCTGCGAGCCGGACTGGCCCGAGCCCACCACCAGCACGGCACCCTCGGGCAAGGACTGTGGGTTGCGGTACTGCTCGGAGTGCACCTGCACGATGCCTGCAGGCAGGCGCTCGGCCAGGCGCGGCACGATGGGCACGTGGTAGCCGCCCGAGGCCACCACCACCTGGTCGGCCGTGCAGACCATGGCCTGGCCACCTTGCACGGTGTGCACCTCGAAGCCACCCTGCGGGCGCGGCAGCACCCTGCGCACGGCCACGCCTTCACGCAGCGGCGCGTTCACGCTGCGCTTGAAACCGGCCAGGTAGTCGTTGATCTGATCCTTCTTCATGAAGCCGTGCGGGTCGTCACCCGCGTAGGGGTGGCCGGGCAGCTTGCACTGCCAGTTGGGCGTGACCAGGCAGAAGCTGTCCCAGCGCTGGGTACGCCAGCTGTGCATGGCCGTGTGCTTCTCGAAGACGACGTGGTCGGCGCCGATTTTCTGCAGGTAGTGGCTCATCGACAGGCCGGCCTGGCCGCCGCCGATGATGACGACCTCGTGGTGTTCAGGGATGCGGGGGGTGGCTGGAGCGTTCATGGTGGTGTCCTCGCTGGCGCTGGGGGCGCATGGGTTTGGCTGTGTGGCGGTGAAGGAAGGTGCGGTGGTGGATAACGTAGGGCGGCGCGGATCAACTGCGGAAATCGATCACATGCACGCGGGCATCGGGCTGGTGCCTGAAGCGGGCGGCTCTCTCGTCGATCTCGGCCCACTGGTCCATGGCGCGCGAGCAGGCGAAGCCGTACTTCGCGCGCACGCGTTCGGAGGCGATCTCCAGCGCCTCGCGGGTGCGGGCCAGGAAGTCGGTGAGCGGGTAGTCGGTGCCGGGCACCAGGTAGTCCTGCACGACCAGCGACGGTGAATAACAGGTGCTGTCGCTGCCATCGGGCCAGCGCACCTTGAAGAGCATTTCAGGCATGGAGGGGCTCCTGCGGAAGCAGTGAGGTGAAGGGCAGGGTCGAAAGGCTGTGCATCGGTGGCTGCGAGCTGGATGAAGCGTCCTGGCCATCGCGGTAATGCCGTTCGTGCAGTTCGGCGCTGCGTGACCAGGCGAAGCGGGCGCAGACATCGGGCGCGGCATCGAGCACGGGCACGCGGGCATCAGCCCGCAGGCTCAGGCGCAGCGCACGGGCCAGGTCGGCCACGCTGAGCGGATCGGCCCACAGGGTTTCGTGCAGCGCCAAGTGGTCGGTGAAGGGCCGGATGCGCGAGACGATGGCCGGCGTACCGCAGGCCAGGGCTTCGAGCACGACCAGGCCGAAGCCTTCGCGCAATGAAGGCATGGCCAGTGCGGTGGCGCGGCGGTACAGGGCTGGCAAGGCCGCATCGGGCAGGGGGCCGGTCAGGTGCACGCGGGCACGGGTGGCTTCGGGCAGCGCGTTCAGCGTGGCATGGAAGCAGGCTGCATAGGCGTCGTGGTCGAGCAGGCTGGCACCGCCGGCGATCACGAGGCGGGCGTCGGGATGCGTGGTCGGTGTCGTTGTTGTTGTCGGCGTGGCGTCAAGGGCGCCGGCTTTGTCGAAGGCCACCACGTCGTCCAACGTGATGCCACCTTGCACCGCCGCGAAGGCGCGCAGCAGGCGCTCGGGGTTCTTGCGTTCCTCAATGCCGCCGACGGACAGCCACAGGGGGCCTGTGTGGCTTGGATCCAGGCCCAAGGCGCGCAGTTGGGCATCGTCCTGGGCGGTCTGCTCCGGGTCACCGCTGGCGGGCGTGAAGCGCACCGTGTCCACGCCATTGGGCACCAGGCCCGCGTCGCGCTGCCATTGGTCTTTCAGCACACCCTGCCACAGTGGGCTCACGCACAGCAGGCGGCTGGCATCGCGCACACCGCGGGCCTGCCAGGCTGTCAGCACCGGGTCGTCGAACGTGTCCAGGTGGTGCACGGTGCGCGTGAAGCCGGCGATGCGGCCTTCGGTGCGCAGGCGGGCCAGCGCATTGGCGGTGATGCTGTCCTGCGAGTGAAGCACGTCGAAGCGGTCCAGGCCCGGCAGATCACGCAGGTGGCGGGCGACGGCATCGATGCGGGTGGCGACCATCGCTGCAAGGGGTGACAGTGGTTGACCATGACCAGCGTCTGCATCGTCATGCAAGAACGGTGACACCAGGCTGCCACTCGGCGCCGGCAACATGGCCAAACTCAAGACCGCTCGCGTCTCGCGGAACAGGCGCTGCCCCTCAGCCGCGGGCGCGATCAGGGTGACCTGGTGTCCGCGCTCGCACAGCGCATCGGCCAACGCCAGGGTGTGTACCACGCCGCCACGAGGGTTCAGTGAGTGCATCAGCAGGGCAATGCGCAGGCTCATGCGGCCTCCCGCCTGGCAGCTTCGCGCGCACGAGCGCCGATGAAGTCATGTGCGCCCAGATCCCACAACAGCGCCTTGCCATCCTTGGCATCGCGCAGCCAGCACTGCGGCTGCGCGGTGATCTCGCCGATGGCCTCGCAGGCAATGCCACGTGCATGGAAGCGCCCACACACCTCCGCCACGTTATCAGGCGCCACCGACAGCAGGTAGCCGTAGCTGGGGAAAGCCGTCAGCCAACGCAGCGCGTGCGCATGGCAGGCGTCGCTGGGCGAGTAGCCCGAGGGGCAGGGGATGCGGTCCACGTCGATCACGGCGCCCACGCGCGAGCACTCCAGCAGCATCAGCGCGGTGCCCAGGCAGCCGGCCATGCTGATGTCCTTGGCGGCGCGGCACAGGCCGGCCTCGGCCAGCTCAGGCAGCAGGGCCAGGTCGGCGCGCAGGCGCTCGGCCGGCATGGTGGTAGAGGCGTTCCAGAAGGGATAGGGCTCTTCCCAGCGGCCACGCAGGTCCACGGCCATCAGCAGTTGCTCGCCGGGGCGGGCTGCGAAGCTGGACAGCAGGCGCTTGGCGCGCCCCAGCACGGCCACGGCCAGCTGCCCGCGCGGCGCACGGTGGTTGCTGTGCCCGCCCACGATGGGCACGCCATAGGCTGCCGAGGCGGCAGCCATGCCCTGCAGGATGGGCTCGGCCTGGCCCGCGCCATCGCTCCACAGCGCATCGACCACGGCGATGGGGCGACCACCCATCGCGGCGACGTCGCTCAGGTTGACCATGATGGCGCTGTAGCCCGCGAACCAGGGCATGCGCGCAACGAAGTCGTCCACCAGGCCTTCGATGGCCAGCAGCAGGTGGCCATCACCGTTGGCATCGGGGATGGCGGCGCAGTCGTCGCCCAGCAGCACGCCGTCGCCGGAAGACAGGGTGGTGTCGGCCAGGCCGCCAGGCAGCGAGCGGGCCAGCACGCCCACCGCGTCGGCGATGTCGCGCTTGTGCTCGAAGCCCCGGCTGGCGCGCAAGGCCACGACCAGTTCGTTGAGGTCGAAGGCGCTCATGAGCGGCCTCCCTGGGCGGACGACAAGGTCAGGTAGCCCCACTCGGGCTCGGCACAGGGCGGGTAATGCGGCAGGCTGGCCTGCATCAGGCCATGCACCCGGCCATGCAGCACCACCTCGCGCTGCAGCTGCCAGTGCAGGCGCTGAAACAGCGGCACGTTCTGCGCCTGCACGTGAGCCCAGAACTGCCGGGCACCTTGCGCATGCGCCATGCCCACGGCCAGACGGATCAGCGTGGCACCCAGCCGCCCGTGGTGGCGAAATGAGGGATGCACCGCCAGGCGCGATCCCCACCACACGCCCGGCTCAGCCTGGTGGATGCGCACGGTGCCCACGACCTGGTCCGCCTCGCCGGCCACGCAGGCGCAGGCCACGAGCAAGGTGGCGTGATCGTCGATGGCATCACGGTCGTCGCCCACGAACACGCCCTGCTCCACGCAGAACACGGCGCGGCGCAGCGCATGGGCATCACGCCGTTCCCAGGCCTGCGTGGCCTGCTTGACGCGGAACGCCGTGGGCACGAAGGCCGCGGGCAGGTCGCAGAAATCGTCCGTGCGCCAGGCCCGTGCGGCCGGTGCGGCATCGATCAGGGCGGTCGTGCTGGAGAAGGTCATGGCGGCTCCGTGGTTCAGGTCCAAGGGCGTGCGAAACGTGAGGCGCTCAGGCCTCGAACATCGACAGCGACGAGCAGGCGCCGCACTTGCCGCAGCCCGCCTTGATGTCAGACGAACGCAGGCCCGCTGCCGCCACCATCGCGCCCAGCGGCTCCAGCACCGAGCGCATGAAGGCCGGGTCGGGCGCCGGGTGGCCTTCGAGCGGCGTGCCGCTGATGGGCACGAAGGGCACGACGAAGGGATAGACACCCAGGTCCAGCAGGCGCTGGCTCATGTCCAGAATCGCTTCGCGCGTGTCGCCCAGGCCGGCCAGGATGTAGGTGCTGACCTGGCCGCGCCCGAACACCTTGACGGATGCCTCGAAGGCACTGAAGTAGCGCGACAGCGGCACGCTGGCCTTGCCCGGCATGATGCGCTGGCGCACTTCGGGCATGACGGCTTCCAGGTGCATGCCCAGCGTGTCCACGCCAGCCTCTTTCATCCGCGTGAACCACGCGTCGTCGTCCGGCGGCTCGCACTGGGCCTGGATGGGCAGGTCCACGGCGGCCCTGATGGCACGGGCGCTGTCGGTCAGGATGGCCGCGCCGCGGTCGGGCGTGGGCGGCGTGCCGGTGGTCAGCACCATGTGCTTGACACCGTCGAGCTCGACCGCCGCGCGCGCCACCTCGGCCAGTTGCTCGGGTGTCTTGCGGGCGATGGTGCGGCCGGCCGCCAGCGACTGGCCGATCGAGCAGAACTGGCAGGTCTTGCGGCGGCTGTCGTAGCGGATGCAGGTCTGCAGCACGGTGGTGGCGAGCACGTCCCGACCGTGCAGAGTGGCGATGTGCGAGTAGGGGATGCCATCCGCCGTGCTGCGCGCATAGAAGCGCGGCGTCTTGGGGAACTCGATGCGCGCGATGGGGATGCTGGCGTGGCGAAGCACGCTGGTGCCGTCCGCGCCCGGGGCCTCGGCCACGAAGGGCGAATCCCAGGCGGGCGCGGTGTGCACGGGCACCATCACCGTCACGCCGTCGATGGTGACGGCCTTGTGGTCCGAAGGGCCTGCGCCGCCACGGCGGCTGGCCAGGCCCGCACTGGGGTCGATCAGGCGCAGGCCACGCGATTGCAGCTCGGTCATCAGGCGGCGGGCTTCGGCCGAGGGGCCTTGGCCGTGGATGGCCGGCGCAGACACTGGCTGCTCGCGCACAGATGACGGCGCGGCCGCCTCCACGTCGTCAAGCGACGCGGGCAAGAGGGCTTCGCTCAGGCTCATGGCTGGAACTCCCGAAGGGTTGGGGCTGTGCGGTCGTTGTCAACGCATCGCTTGGGGTGCTGATCGGTGCCGAACGGAAGGCCTCGCGCACGGGCGAGGTCTCGCGGCCATCCATCACCAGGCTCAACAGCTCGGGCCGCGCGTAGTGGCCCACCGAATCCATCATGCGTTTGCGCTTGGTGATCAGGCTCATGTCCAGGTCGGCGATCACCATGCCTTCGCCCTCCTTCAAGGGCGGCGCCAGGTGCACGCCCTCGGGCGAGACGATGGCCGTGCAGCAGCCGCCACGCAGCGCCTTCTGCAGGCCCGCATCGGGCGTGAGCGACTGGATCTGCGCATCGGTCAGCCAGCCGGTGCTGTTGATGACGAAGCAGCCCGATTCCAGCGCGTGGTGGCGGATCGTCACCTCCATCTGGTCAGCGAAGATCGGGCCGACCAGCGAACCGGGGAACTGCGCGCAGTGGATTTCTTCATGGCCAGCCATCAGCGCGTAGCGCGCCAGCGGGTTGTAGTGCTCCCAGCAGGCCAGCGCGCCCAGGCGGCCCACGGCCGTGTCCACCACTTTGAGCCCGCTGCCATCGCCCTGCCCCCACACCATGCGCTCATGGAAGGTGGGCGTGATCTTGCGGCGCTTGAGCACCAGGGTGCCGTCGGCATCGAAGACCAACTGCGTGTTGTAGATGGTGCCGTGGTCGCGCTCGTTGACGCCCAGCACCACGACGATGCCGTGGGCACGGGCCTGCTGCGCCACCGCGTCGGTCACGGGCCCGGGCACCACCACCGCGTGCTCGTACAGCTTCATGTGCTCGGGGCCACTGGCCACGGGCGGTCGAATGAACGAGAAGTAGGGGTAGTAGGGCACGAAGGTCTCGGGGAAGACCACGATCTGCGCGCCCTGCCCAGCCGCCTGTGCGATGGCTTCGCAGACCTTGTGCAGCGTGCCTTCGGCCTCGCCCAGCACGGGCGAGATCTGCACGGCCGCCGCCTTGATGATGCGTGTGTTCATGAAGATGACCTCACGGTGGCGCTTGAACGCTGATGAAGGCGCTCAGAGCGTCCAGGTGTCCAGGATGAAGGCGTTGGACTTGCGGTGCAGCAGGATGATGTCCAGCACGTCCAGCGGGTTGATGGGCTTGATGCCTTCGATCAGCGAGCCTTCGCCATGGCCGTACAGGGCCTGCAGCGCGAAGCGGCAGGCGTAGACCTTGCCGCCCTCCT
>CALAKR010000349.1 GCA_937923225.1 uncultured Aquabacterium sp.
CACCTGCAAATTCGTCAGGCTCACGTTGCCGCGCTGCCTTGGCAGGCAGTGCTCGACTTGTTTGAACTGGGCTGCTGTGATCTCCATGCAACCACTGTCGCAGTCAGATCGGCTTCGTGCAATTAGTGTTAACAGGCCCTACATCGAGGTGGTGCGCGGCACCAACGATCCGCGCTACGGCCTGCACAACATCGGCGGCAACCTCCATGTCGGCACGCGCCAGGGTGGCGAGTACACCGATGCCCGCTTCACGCTCGGCAGCCACGACACCCGCGAAGTCCAGTTGGCGCTGGGCCGGGAGTCTGAGCGCTCGGCGCAGAACTACTTCGTGGCCTACCAGGCGGCCAACGGTGACCGGCCGCACGCACGCTCCGAGAAGTACACCCTGGGCGGCAAGTGGTTCACCACGCTGGCCGATGGCCGCGTCAAGGCCGGCCTGGTGGCCCGCCTGTACGAGCACCGCGCCCAGGAGCCCGGCTTCATGACCGCCGCAGAGCTGGCGCAGGATCGCGACCAATCCTTCAGCAAGAACGCCAATGACGGCAGCGACCGCGACATGCGCCATGTCAGCGTCCATGTGGACTGGCAGGTCACCCCCACGCTCTTCATGAGCAACAAGCTCTACGCCAACCACTATGCGGACGAGCGCCGCATCACCTTCACCGACAGCCAGGCCGCCAGCCTGAACAACCTGCCGCGCCAGCGCCGGGTGTGGAACGAAGACCAGACCGGCCTGCTGAGCACACTGACCTGGCGAGGCAGCCAGGCCGTGGTGGTCGAAGGCGGGATCAATCTGGAGCGCCAGCGCAATGAATACACGCGCCAGCGCTTTGCTTTTGCCATCCCCACCGAGTTCAGCCAGCCCACGGCCACGTCCAACGACGATCACCACACGCTCAACAACGTGGGCGCCTACGTGCAGGCCGTGATCCAGGCCACCGACAAGCTCAAGCTGGTGCCCGGCTGGCGCGTGGACTGGTTCAGCGGCAACACCACGCAGAACAACGGCGCACGCGGCCCACTGCAGGACTACGGCTGGATCGACCAGCCCAAGCTGAGCATGGTCTACAGCATCAGCGACGAGCTGAGCATCTACGCCAACTGGGGCCGCACCTTCCAGATCCTGACGGGCTCGCGCGCACCGGCCTACCTCACCTCTCCCACCCAGAAGCACTTCAGCCCATCGATCAACACCGGGCAGGAGCTGGGCCTCAAGTTCAAGCCCTCGCGCCTTACCGAGGCCCGCATCGCCTGGTGGCAGCAGGACGCTACCGACGAGGTCGCCAACATGCCCGCCACCGGCACCACGGTGGGCCTGGGCGAGACGCGTCGCACCGGCCTGGATCTGCAGGCCTCGACCCGCATGGGCGCTGAGTGGACACTGTGGGCCTCGCACTCGCTGCAGAAGGCCGAGGTGGTGAGCGCGTTCACCGGCACGGGCGTGTCGCTGGCCGGCAAGGAGGTGTTCTCCACGCCGCGCCACGTGTCCAACGTGGGCGTGGAATGGCGCGCCACACCCGATCTGCGGCTGGGCCTGCAGGTCCGCTCGCAAGGCAGCTACTTCATCGACGAGCTCAATGCCAAGGGCAAGTTCGGTGGCTTCGTGCTGTTCGACGCGAACGCGCGCTACCAGCTGTCGGCCCGCACCAGCGTGGACCTGCAGATCAAGAACCTGGCCGATCGGCGCTATGTCTATGCCTGGGATGACACCTTCTTCTGGCCGGCAGGCAGCACCCAGCCGATGTTCTCGCCGGGTGCGGGGCGTGCCGCCTTCGTGTCCTTGAACTTCAAGCTTTAGGGTCGCCAGCGGCGACAAGGGCAGCACCCAGCAGGTGTCCGGAAACCAGGTACAGCTCAGCGCCGCACTGTCCAAGGTCGGTGTGAACACGTTCACGCTTCGCTGCGAGAATAGCGTCAGCGGACTGGCTGCCGAGCAGACGGTGTCCGTCAATGTCGCTGCATCGGCCACCACGGGCGGCTCGGGCGGCGGCGGTGGCGGCGCCGTCGGGTGGGGTGGACTGCTGGCAGGCCTGTCGCTGTGGGCTTTTCAAACGCGCCGCCGTGCAAACGGCCGGCGCGCGTGATCCATTTCATTTCCGAAAGCACCGACCATGTCCGAAACCTCCACCCTCCATGCCCCGTTGTCGCAACGGCTCAAGCATGAGACCGCACCGCAGCACGAACAGATGCACCACCTGATGGAAAAGGCGCAGCCTTTCTCCTCCCGGGCGCAGTACGCCAAGTTCGTGACCGTGCAGTACCTGTTCCAGCGCGATGTCGAGCACCTGTTCGACGACCCGGCCGTGCAGGCCGCCGTGAGCGACCTGTCCGAACGTGGCCGCGCCACGGATTCCCAGGCCGATCTGAGCGATCTGCAGGCCCCCGCGCCGCAGGAGCCCATCGTCACGCTAGGCGTGAGCGGCCCGGAAGCCCTGGGCTGGCTGTACGTGTCCGAGGGCTCGACCCTGGGCGCGGCCTTCCTGCTCAAGGAAGTGAACGAAAAGCTCGGCCTGAACGGCGAGTTCGGCGCGCGCAACCTGGCCGCCTACCCGGAAGGCCGTGCCAAGGCGTGGAAGCGCTTCGTGGCCTCGCTGGATGCGCCCGAGCTGGCCGATGTGCAGGACCGCGTGATCGCTGGCGCCCTGGCCGCTTATGGCCGCTTCGGGCAACTGCTGAACACGCAGTTCGGCCTGGACAATGCCCAAGCCAGCGGCGCCTTCACGGCCTGATCACAAGGTGGTGGTGCCGCCGCTGCCTGTTCGGGCGGCCCTGATCCTGCTGGCCCTCGTCTGCGTGGTCCTGGGCCTGATCGGCATCGTCGTGCCCGGCATGCCCACCACCGTGTTCATCCTGATCGCGGGGTGGGCTGCCGCGCGCAGTTCACCCCGGCTGTCACGTTGGCTCTACGCCCACCGCCTGTTCGGCCCCACGCTGCGCAACTGGGACGAAGGCGGCTTCGTGAGCCGGCGCGTGAAGTGGATCGCCAGCGCCACCATGGCAGGCAGCGCACTCATCGTCGGAATGACAGTGGGCAATGTCTGGACCCGCGGCATCGCACTGATCAGCATGGCCCTGGTACTGGGCTGGCTGTGGTGCCGGCCTGAACCACCGGCATGAGCCGGGGCTGGCCCCTGACGCTGTAGGCCTGCGGCCAGTTCTGAGCCGCGCCACCCGCCGTTGACCGGCATCAAGGTTTCCCCTCCCCTGCTTGAACAGGCGCGTTTTTCCGCGCTGATTTCGCTTGCGCCTTCCAGCATGCCCACGGCGGAGTACGCGCCCAGCAGGATGTTGACCAGCGATCCCTTCTGCGTGAGCGAGATCCACACGGCCAGGGCCGCGATGCCGACCAGCCCGACCTGCGAGATGCGCAGCGAGGCTTTCTCCGACAGGCCCGGGCGCAGCGGCGCCACCAGGTTGCGCGTCAGGATCGAGCTGGCCGTGAGCAGCAGCACCGAGCCCGGCGCCAGGGCCAGCAGGAAGCCGGTGCCGGCCAGCAGGCCCACCACCCAGGGGTCGTACTTGTCCGACACGAACTGCAGCAGCGCCGCATTGGCATTGCCGTTGGGCGGCTCGGTGCCGGCCAGCAGGGCCGCGAAGCCGATCAGCACGATGAAGAAGAAGGACAGCGAATAGATGGGTTGCCAAATCGCATTGCGCCGGATGGCCACGGGGCTGCCCGCGGCATACGAGATCTGAAACAGGTGCGGGAACACCCAGTTGCCCAGGGCGATGTTCAGCGCGGCCGTCATCAGCCACACGGTGCTGGTGCCAGCTTCGGGCTTGAGGCCCGGCAGGCTGCCGATGCCGGGGAAACGCTCTTCGGCCAGGCGGAACACATCGAGCATTGAGGCCGCGCCCACCTTGTTCGCCACCGTCACGGCCAGGATCACCACCAGCACCACCATCAGCACGTCCTTGACGGCCGCGGCAAAGGCTGCCGAGCGCAGGCCGCTGAACAGCACGAAGGACACCATCAGCACACCGGCCAGCACGGTGGAGGCCGTCTCGCCGATGGAGGTGCCCAGCGTGAGCTGCACCACCAGCCCCAGGCTGATCGCCATCACGGCCCACCCGGGCGAAACCGTGGCCACAGCGATGTTGGCCGCGCAGATGCCTGTGTGCCGCACGCACCGGCCCGGGCTGGCGCATGCGCCGGTGTGCAACATGGGCGTGTGCTTTGAATGCGCGGTCATCGTCGATGGGCACGGCCCCAAGCGAGGCTGCATGACACGGGTGCGTGCCGGCATGGTGATCGAGGTAGCCCGCGATGCGTGACGGCGTGCATGACGACGTGATCGACCTGCTGGTGATCGGTGCGGGCCCCGCAGGCATGGCGGCCGCGCTCACAGCCACGCGCCATGGCCTGCGCGTGCGCGTGGTGGACGAGCAGCACGCCCCGGGCGGACAGATCTTCCGCCAGGCCCCGCGCGAGTTCCAGGCCGGCCCACCCAGCGCCTTGGCCAGCTACCCGTTCGCTGTGCCCCTGTTCGAGGCCATCGCGCAGGACACGCGCATCGACTGGCGATTCGGCACCACGGTGTGGGGCTTGTTCCGCGACCACGACGGCGAGCCCTTCAAGATCGGTACCGCCAGCGATGAGGAAGGCCAGGTCTGGCAAGCCCGCCAGGTGCTGATCGCCACCGGCGCCTATGACCTGCCCGTGGCCTTCCCGGGATGGACACTGCCCGGCGTGATGGCGGCCGGCGGCGTGCAGACGCTGCTCAAAAGCCAGTTCCTGCAGCCAGGCCGGCGCTTCGTGCTGGCCGGCGCCCACCCCTGCTGCTCCTGCTCGCAGGCCAGTTGCTGGATGCCGGTGCAGATATCGCCGAGGTCGCGTTTGCCCAGCACCTCGCATCCCCCCGGCATCTGTTGTCCGCCTTGCAGGCAGGCTTGGGCAACCCACGCCTGGCCACGCAGGGCGCGACCATCCTAGCCCGGCTTCAGCGTGCGGGCGTGCCGGTACGTGGTGGACGGATGATCCGCCGTGCCGAGGGCCAGGATCAACTTGAACGCGTGGTGCTGGGCGCGGTGGACACGCGATGGCGCCCGGTAGGCGGTCAGGACAGCGTGGTCCAGGCCGATGCCCTGGCCGTAGGCTACGGCCTGCTGGCCAGCACTGAACTGGCGCGCCAGGCCGGCTGTGCCGTGCGGTGGGATGGCTCCGCCGGCGGATGGATCGTGCAGCACGATGCGCGCAGCATGCAGACCACCGTGCCCGGCATCCATGTGGCGGGTGAACCAGCCGGCGTGGAGGGTGCGGAAGCCGCCTACCTGCAAGGGCAGCTCGCGGCGAACCATGTGACGCAGGCGCTCACAGGCCATGCGCCCTCAGCCGACACCGCCACACTGGAGAGACAACTGGCACGGGTCCGCCGCTTCACCATCCCGATCACGCGGCTGGCCGCACCCCGGCTGGATGCGCTGGCCCGCCTGCCCGATGCGGACACCATCGTGTGCCGCTGCGAAGAGGTCACGGCCGGTGAGGTGCAAGGCTTCCTCAAGGACAACCCGCACGTCAGCGATGTCAACGCCGTCAAGCTGGGTTGCCGCACCGGCATGGGCCTGTGCCAGGGGCGCTACTGCCAGCACACCGTGATGCACATGGTGGCCTCGCACTGCGGGCGCGCCGTGGACCAGGTCGGGATCTTCGCGGCGCAGGCCCCGGTGAAACCGGTAGCCATCGCGGCGCTGGCTGCCAGCCCAGCGCTCGATACCTGAGGGCCCTGCCCGGCGCTCAGTTCACCCCATCGACGGCACGCACCAAGGCTTCAAGCAGCTCATCCACGTGATAGGGCTTCCTGAGCACCTTCAAATCCGGCTGCGGGGCTTGCGCGGTGTAACCCGATGCGAGCACGACGGGCAGGTTGGGCTGATGCGCATGACACCACCGTGCCAGGTCGAAACCCGTCGTGCTCCCAGGCATCACCACATCGCTGAACACCACATCGAACTTGCCGCCATGCTGCAGCACGCTCTTGGCTTCGTCTGCCGTGACGCAATGCTGGACCGAGTGCCCCGCACCCCGAATCGCCGGCACCACGACGGAGGCCACCAAGGGGTCGTCCTCCACCATCAGCACCCGCAAGGGACCACGCGTGAACACCGACCTCACCGTCGCCGGGCTCGCAGCAGCAGGGGCCTGCGTGGTGACCGGCAGCAGCAGACACACCGTGGTGCCACGACCGGGCTCGCTCGTGATGCTCGCCTCGCCGCCTGATTGCCGGGCAAAGGATTGCACCTGGGCCAGCCCCAGACCCGACCCTGAACCGACCGGCTTGGTCGTGAAATAGGGATCGAAGGCTTTGCGCAAGGTCTCCGCAGACATGCCGGGGCCGTTGTCAGTCACCTCCAGGCGCACGAAGCCCGAGGCCTCGGGCACAGCCCTGATGTCGATGCGCCCGCCCTCCTTCATCGCATCGCGGGCATTGAAAATCAGATTGAGCAAGGCCAGTTCGAACTGCGTCGGGTCCACGAACACGGCTGGCGTGCCTGGCACCACATCGGCGTGCAGTGTGACATTCGCGCCAGCCGCCTTGCTGGTGAGTTCGCTCACCTTGAGCAGAAAATCATTGAGGTCCACAGGCACGGGCTCCAGCGCCTGAGCCCTGCCGAACGCCAGCATCTGCTTGACCAGGCTGGTCGCCTTGCCCGTGGCCCGTGAGGCAGCTTCGAGCATCCTCCGGGGAGGCCCCTCAGGGGTATTGGGCAGCAGCAGATGGTGCGCCGCGCTGATGGTCT
>CALAKR010000350.1 GCA_937923225.1 uncultured Aquabacterium sp.
AACCCACGCCACCCACCGGCGCGCCGGCGGCGTGGTGGAAAGCCTGATGCCGGCCATGTTCGACGCCGCGCTCAAGGATTTCCCGGCCCAGGCCATCAGCCCGCGCGTGGTGACGGTGCCCATCCCGGAGGTGGCCAAGCCGGCAAGACCTGCCGCCCCGGCCCCGGCTGCCGTCAAGTAACTTCCGCCTTCCTTCCAAGTTCGCATCGATCGCATCCCATGACCCTGTCCATCGTCATCATGGCCGCCGGCAAAGGCACCCGCATGAAGTCTTCGCGGCCCAAGGTGCTGCACAAGCTGGCCGGACGCCCGATGCTGTCGCACGTGATCGGCACCACGCAGACCCTGGGCGCAGGCCAGCTGATCGTGATCACAGGTCACGGCGCGGACGAGGTGGAGCAGGCCATGCGCAAGGCTTTCGAGCAAGCACCGCTGGCCTTTGCTCGCCAGGAGCCGCAACGGGGCACCGGCCACGCCGTGCAGCAGGCGGTACCGCAACTGCCCGATGAAGGCACCACCTTGATCCTCAATGGCGATGTGCCCTTGATCGAGGCGGCCACGGCCAAGGCCCTGGTCGATGCCTGTGGTGGCGAGCGCCTGGCCTTGCTCACCGTGATCCTGGATGACCCCACTGGCTACGGCCGCATCGTGCGCGACCAGGCCACCGAGGATGCTGAACCCACCGTCAAGGCCATCGTCGAGCACAAGGACGCGAGCGAATCGCAGCGCGCCATCCGCGAGGTCTACACCGGCATGATGGCCGCGCCCACGCGCTGGCTCAAGCAGGCCCTGGCCGGCCTGCGCAACGACAATGCCCAGGGCGAGTACTACCTCACCGACGTGGTGGCCCGTGCCGTGCTTGACGGCGTGCCCGTGGTGGCTGCCCACCCGCGTGACGAGACCGAGGTGCTGGGCGTCAACAGCCCGGCGCAACTGGCCGATCTGGAGCGCCGCCACCAGCGCGCGCAGGCCGAGCGCCTGATGGAGCAGGGCGTGCGCCTGGCCGACCCCGCTCGCTTCGACCTGCGCGGCACGCTCACCTGCGGCCGTGATGTCGACATCGATGTCAACTGCATCTTCGAAGGCGATGTGAGCCTGGGCGATGAGGTCCGCATCGGAGCCCACTGCGTGATCCGCAATGCCCGCATCGAGGCTGGCGCCGTGATTCACCCCTTTACCCACATAGATGGCGACAAGGATGGTGCGACGGTGGGCGAGGGGTCCCTGATCGGCCCCTTCGCCCGCCTTCGCCCCGGCGCACAGCTCGGCCCGGAGGTGCACATCGGCAACTTCGTCGAGGTCAAGAACTCCACCCTGGCCCGCGGCGCCAAGGCCAACCACCTGGCCTACCTGGGTGATGCCACCGTGGGCGAGCGTGTGAACTACGGCGCCGGCAGCATCACCGCCAACTACGATGGTGCCAACAAGCACCGCACCGTGATCGGTGACGACGTGCACGTGGGCTCCAACTGCGTGCTGATCGCGCCCATCACGGTGGGCGAGGGCGCCACCATCGGCGGCGGCTCCACGCTGTCAAAGGATGCCCCGGCAGGCCAGCTCACGGTGGCCCGTACCAAGCCCGTGAGCCTGGCCCACTGGAAGCGCCCGGTCAAACAACCCAAGTGATGCTCAACGTAGGGGGATGAACACGCGGTGGCAGACGGTAAGATCAATGCACCCGCATCAGCCCCCTGGACCATGCAGTTGTGAACCACTACGAGCGATTGAAGGTCAACCCGGACGCCCCGGTGGAGGTGATCCGTGCAGCCTACCGGGCGCTGGCGGCCAAATACCATCCTGATCGGCACACGCAATCACAGTCCGCGCATGCGGACATGGTGGCGCTGAACGCCGCCTATGAGGTGTTGACCGACCCGCACACCCGTGCTGCCTATGATGCCGAACTGGGCGATGCGCAACAGGCGCCTGAGGAGCCGGAGGGCCCGGCCTCGCGTTTTCACAGCCTGTGGCGCACCACCATGGTTTTTGCGGGCATTGACCCTGCCCCGTCCGCGCAGCCATCTGCCGAGGATGACCGCGATGACACCCGCGTGGACGTGCACTGGCAGCCCCCGCCGCCCGTGGCGCCCAACCCCTGGATGAGCCGCAAGCGCCTGCTGCCCTTGATGGGGGCGATGGGTGTGGTGGTGCTCATCGCCGGCATCTGGTGGGTGAGGGCGGCGCTGCTGCAGATGGAGGCCGAGCAGACTCTGTCGCAGCATTACAGCGGCCAGCATCACGGAGGCGCTGTACCCACCACAGCCGGGTTGTCCGCAACGCGCGTGCCGAGTGCCACCTCGGCGACGATGAGCGACGAGCAGTTGTTGGCCGAGCCCCCGCCGATGCCGGGTCAGCCCAGCAGCCTGGCATCGCGTGGCAACCATGTGCTCGACGGCAACCCGCTGAGCTTGCGGCAGGAAACCCATCTGGTCGATCCGTTGGCCACGGAGCCTGCTGCTGGCGCCCGCCCCTGACTAGAGGGGCCTAGAGGGGCAGCGCTGTCTCGAACTTGGCGCGCTTGACCGCGAAGAAGGTGCGCACGTTGCGCACACCCAGTGTGGCGGTGAACAGGCGCGCCGCCACCCGCTGGTAGTCATCCATGTCGACCACGGCCAGCACCAGCATGAAATCGGGCCCTGGTGACACCCGCCAGCACTGCTGCACGGCGGCATCGGCCACGGCGCGGGCTTCGAACAGGGCCATGGCTTCATCGGCTTGGATGTCCAGCGACACCTCGACCAGCGCCTGAAGGCCGGGTGCACGGGCCTGCCGCAACTTGTCGGCCGACACGATGGCCACCTGGCGCTCGATCCAGCCTTCTCCACGCAGGCGTTTGATGCGGCGGTGACAGGTGGCGGGCGACAGGTGCGCGGCCTCGGCCAGCGCCTGGTTGGACAAGGAGGCGTCGCGCTGCAGCAAATCCAGCAAACGCAAGTCGCTTGCGTCCAAGTTGTT
>CALAKR010000351.1 GCA_937923225.1 uncultured Aquabacterium sp.
GCCTGCGTGCAGCGCCTGCAGGTCGGCCTCCTGGTCCCTGCGTAAACCCAGGGCCGCTGCCAACAGCCCACCCAATGCGGAGGCGGTGGGACGGTCATCGCTGCCGCGGTACTCGCCGACAGCGGCTTCACCCCAGGAAGCCATCGCCCCTTTAATCTGAAAGATGAGGTACTGGGGCATGGCTCAGCCCTGCACGAATGCCGTCAGTTCCTTGAACGAGCCGGCGCCGGCCTCTGCATTCATGACGCAGCGATCATCGGCACAGTCTCCGTACACGGCATCGAAGTTTTTCTGTTGCGCCTCCAGCGCCTCAATGGCCGCGGCCAGCATGGAGCGATCACCCCATGCCTGCACAGGTTTGATGAAGGCCTGAGACAGGCTGCGCGGTTGCTGAGGGCCTTTTTCGGCCATCACATAGCCAGCGTAAGCCCGCGAGGCAAAGCTGTTCTGCATGCCTGTAGGAGTGACCTTCGTGACGGCCTGCAGCAGGGCGCTCAAAGCCTTGTCGGCCAGCGCCTTGTCGCCATGCAGGTTCTGCTCAAGCAATGTCCGGTTGATGCACAGATACAGATAGAACAAGCCGGCTCCGTAGCCGCGCTCGCCGATGTGCCCTGCACCACGCGGGTTGAGGTCATCGACGGCACTGAAGTAGTCGTCTTCAACTTCCGCGCGGTGCACCGTGAAGGCGTGAGACACCTGCACAGCGGCCTCTACATTGAAATCGGATGCATCGGCCAGCATGCGGCCAAACATGGCCACATCTACCGCGTGCGCATCTTGGGTCAGCAACTTGAGTTCGGCTTCTTCTGGCCCGGCCTTGCGTTCTGCACAAACCTTGGCCAGCGCGATGGCAGCTTCACGTTCGGCCGGCAAGATGTGCGCCAGTTGCTCGATCTGCAGGTCTTCATCGTTGTCCTGCTTTTTTTCAGCCTTGAGCTTGCCGAAGGTGGCTCCGATCTGGCGGGCCCATTCGCGAGCCTTCTTTTCATCTACACCGCCATCCTTCATGACCTGATAGAGGTCACGACCGAAAGATTTGGTACGTACCCCCAAGTGCTCGCCCAAGGCTGACTCGAATACATCGGATGTGCGCCAAGCCCGCTTCTGGCTCTGAGAAGAAATGCGCAGACGATTGGTGCCGCCCATCAGCGCCGTTTTGGGGCGACCGGTGTCGTCTCGGTTGAGGTTGGCGGGGGCGTGGCTGGTGAGGATGTGCAGCTGGATGAAGTCAGACATGAGGTGGTCTCCCTGGTTCAAAGTTCGAAATGGCGGCTAGCGGGCGAGTGCATCACTTGGTTGGCCAGACATAGGCATAGGCCCAACTGCGCTTGACGGTGTCGCCCCAGAAGAGAACATCTTCTGTCAGACACAGCAAGTTCACTTGCCCGTCACCGATCAGGGGCAAGGCCCGGCGCAGGCCCGTGAACAACGCATCGTCATCGGGCGCATCAAGCAAGCGACGAAAGCGTAATTCGCTCACCGGATTGCGGTCTTGCCCTGGTTTGGGGTGACTCATGGCCTTTGGCAAAGAATCCGCGCCAGGACGCTTGACATGGCTCATGAGGGCGCAGGCCATGGCTAGGCGATCCAGCTTCTGCGGCGAGCTGAGCAACTCAGGTTGGATGGCCACCAGGCGCCGTTGCAAACGCTGGAAGGCGGGGCACATCAGGGCATCGAGCACGGTGGCGGCCCGACGCAGCTGGGCGCGCCCGCCGCGGTCGTGTTCTTCCAGTTTTTTCCACCAATCGATGATGGCTTGGCCCACGCCGGCTTCTTCGTTCAGTTTCATGCTTCCTCCTTGTTCTTGGTCTTTGCTACTTTGGCGGGACGTGCTTTAGCAGGCTTGCCGACATCCAGTGTGGGCAAGGCCAGCAGTTGCCTGAGCTTGCTGCCGTTCAAGGTGTTGAGCAGCAGCTTGTGGGCATCGGCCACGCGGCGCGGATTCTGACGGTCGATCAGGCCCGCTCCGACGAACTCCTTGTCAAAAAGGTCGCGGCATACTTGACTCAAGGTCTGCAACCACCGCTCGCCAAGGGCTTCGTGGTCTTGCACGGCACTGCCCCGCACTTCATCGATCACCTCTCGCAGGTTGCGGTAGAAGGCCTCTTCCGTCTGCGCCCAAAACCGGGCATCAACCAGGCTGAAGTCACCCCGTGCATCCAACTTGAACCACGCCGACTTGACGGCACTGCTCAGGGCATAGCGGGCAAAGCGTGCACCCTCCAGCCAGCGACTGATCACTACCTCAAGGCGCCGCAAGTCCGATGGGGCGCAGTCATCCAGGTTGTACAGAGGCAGGCGGGCCTCGTACCAACATCGGGCCTTCATGTTCTCCATATCGAAACCGAAGGCCCAGATCTGGAATTGCCCCCCCACGGTGCTCTGTCGCCGGGACAGCGCATGGCGCTCCACAACGCGTGCGGGGCGCTGCCTTTGTTTGTCATCACCAGAGCCCAGCACCCACGGTAGCCAGTGGCGATAGCCAAAGCCTCCGGGTTGAGGGTGCAGAGGCAGCCATCCCTCCTTGGTCTGGTAATAGGGGGAGAGCACATGGTCCCATGGCCCTTTGTAGTTCAAGCCATAGGCCTTGGTGCTGTACTGACTGAGCAGCCTGTCGCTGGCACGATGGCACAGGTCGCAGGTACCGCTGCTCGTCGACTGAAAGTCGAGCCGGATACGGCGAGGCATGGCCCAGAAGATGTGCAAAGGGTGGGTTTGCTTGGGCGCGGTTTCGCCCTTGTCAGGCTGGATAGCCGTGATGTCGGCCAGCCATGGAAAGGTGAAGTGACCATCCACCTTTTTCGCGTCACCACCATGGTCGTGGTGATGAGGCGGCTCGATGACGTTGAGCCAGAGGTCATGCCACAGCGACTTCGGTGGCTGACAGGCCAGCAGCGTCGTCAAGGGCCCACCGCCGCGCAAGCCCGTGCGGTGACCGGCACCGCCGGCGGGTGCGTTGATCTGTAGTGTCAGCAGGGCAATCACCGCACAATGCGGGCATAGCCGCTCGACGCGACCGCGTTTGACGAAATGATCGCTGTTGTTCTTGATGGTGTTCTCACCCGGTGAGTCGACGAGCAATGCGGCCACCCCGACATCGCCCGACTCGCCCAGCACCCTGTCCTGCATGAACCGCGCCCCGTCGCCGTCGTACACAAACGCGTCGACGCCCGGTTGAAACCAGGTGTGCAGGTCAGTGCGCGGAGGCGGCGTTTTGAACAAGGCTCGCCAGGCAAATGTGTCTTGCACCGGTACGAAGGTAGCCAGCAGGCCGATGGCGAACTGGGCCAGTGCGCCATTGAAATCGGCACGATCAGCGTCAAAGGCCAGCACCTCCGGATCGGACAACTGCTCCGGCGAGATCCAGCGCCGCTCGCCCGCGCGGGTGCGCACGGGCATCCATGGTTCAGTCAACAGCGACATACCGGCTCCCCATTTTCGATGCGATTTTTAGTACGCCATTTATTACATAAGTGGTTTGTGTCTGTCAAATTATTCTGTAGGACAATGTCTGCTTCCCGAATCAAAGTTTGGGATGACCCGTGGTTGGTGTCGGGACCCAACCGTTCCCCAAATCCTTGGGGATGCCGCTACCGCGGAGTCGCATCGGGGCGGCTTGAAAAAATAACCAATTTGGTTAAAATACAGGGTTTTCAGCGTGGAAAAAAACACACCTCATTGCAAACTGCATGTCGTGAAAGCACTGGTGCAGGCCGGTCAGGTGCGCACCACCACCAGTGCCCTGATCGGCGCTCGCGCACTCGGCATCGACACTGTGGCCGGCATGTGCGAGGTGGTGATGGCCCTGACATCCGCCCATTTCCACAAGAGCATGACCACCCATGCGGATCACCGGATCTGGCAGGACGTCTACCGAACCCACACCACCACAGGTTTGGCCGTTTATTTGAAACTCACCGTGGTGGATGACCTGCTGATCGTGTCGTTCAAGGAGCTGTGACCATGAAATGCCCAAGCTGTGGTGGCGCCGAACTGGTGCGCGACACCCGCGATCTGCCTTACAGCTACAAGGGCCAGCAAGGCCTCGTGCAGCAGATCACGGGTGATTTCTGCCCAGCCTGCGGCGAGGTCATCCTTGATGCGGCGCAAGGCGACCGCTTCAGCACATGGATCGGGGCCTTTCAAAAGCAGGTCAATGAACAGCACTTTGATCCATCCGAGATCGCCCGCGTTCGCAAGAAGCTGGCCCTGGACCAACGACAAGCCGCAGAGCTGTTCGGAGGGGGTGTCAACGCCTTCTCTCGCTATGAAACAGGCAAGACCACGCCGCCACTGGCCTTGCTGCAATTGTTGAAGGTGCTCGACAGACACCCCGAACTACTGGCAGAGATCCAATCGACTTGAGCGCTGCGGACCTGGCGTCAGGACGACAACGGCTTCAGGCCGGAGAGCGGGTCATAGACCCAGTCGCGACGGATCTGGCGATCTCCTTGTTTCATCAGGGCCGCCCCCCGCCAGCCGAAGTCGCTGGCCTGCAAAGCCAGCAGGATGGACCACTTTCCTTGATCCGGCAGGCTGGACTGGGCCTGTCGCCAGGCCGCCAGTGCCGCTTCGTCTTCAGGTTCTGCGGCTTCGGCGATCAGCCGCTGAGGCACGCGCACTGTGCTGTAGGCCCAGGCATGCTCAGGCCGTGATGCAGCCCACGGCCGCAGATGCCCACCCTCCCAGCACGCCAGCACGACATCCACACTGGGCTCGCCCAGGCGCGAGGGGGTACGGGCATCGTCCCACCAGTCGGTGATGCCGCGCTGATAACCACTGGCAAGCTTGATCGTGTTGCTCTGCGATTCGGAGGCCTCGCTCATGGCTTTGCCTTCGACCTGCACCGCGTTCTGCATCAATGAGGCAGGCAGTTCCGCGTCCTGGCCGAACACGCCCTCAATGAGACGCCTGGCGTCTTCGGGCATGCGTAACTGGCCTTCTTGCAACAAGCGCGCCGTCAACCACAGTTGCCCGTGGTGTGGGTAGACCTTTGCCGATTTCGGAAAGGCATCCTTGACCCAGGTGGCGGATGGCGATTCCTGCCAGCGTGGCCCGTGCACCCACAGGCACGCACGCGCACGTCCATCGGGCTGAGACGGATCTGCCAAGCGCTCTCCAGCCCCACTCCGACGATGCCGCTGCAGCCGGCCGGCACGCTGGATCAGGCGATCAATGGGCGCCAGATCGCTCACGACCAGATCCCAGTCGGCATCGAGAGATTGCTCTGCAACCTGGGTGGCGATCACCAATCGCCCCTGTCGAAGCGAGGGCGTACTCTGCGGCCCGAAGTGCTGCAGGATGCGCCCCTCCATGTCGAGCCGGTCACCCAGGCTGAAACGGGCATGAAACAACATCAGCCTGTCTGGCGTCAACTCGGCGGCGAACCGGGCATGGGCATCCAGCGCTTCGGCCACCGTGTTGCGCATCCAGCACACGCAGCGCCCCTCGGCCAGCGCGGCACGGATACCCTCTACCACCTCATCAATGTCGGCCAGATAGCGCACATCCACCGTGCGCCGCACATCGGCGCGTGTGGGCATGGCCAGCAAGTCGATTCGGCCAGGCTCAGCGAACGACCAACTCGTCACAAGGGGGTAGCGCGTCTCGGACGAAGCCGGCACAAGCTGGCCGCCCCCCTCCGCGAAAGCATCCAGCAACGCCTGCTTCATGCGCTGCGGCAAGGTGGCAGACAGCAAGATGGCACTGCCGCCCACCGACGCATGGGCACGCAGCACCTGTTCAAGTACGCCTTGCATGTAGGCATCGCAAGCATGCACTTCATCCACGATGACCACCTTGCGAAACAGCCCCAGCAGGCGCAACGACTGGTGCTTGCCTTGCAGTACAGCCATCAGCGCCTGGTCGATGGTGCCAGCGCCGGCGGGCGCCAGCAGGGCACGCTTGTTGTGGTCAGCCAGCCAGGCGGTGCAGCGCGCTGTCGCGGTGTCATCAAGTTGATGCCCATCGCGCTCGGTCTGCCCTGGCTGCAGCACCGATTCGGCGAACGCTGCCACCAAATCCCTCTGGCCATTGGCCAAGGACAGGCTGGCCATGCCATCGAACAGGCATGCATAGAAAGTGCTCAGGCGACCATACATGGCGTTGGCCGTGGCCATGGTGGGCAGGCCCATGTAGAAGCCCTCGGCCAGCCCCTCGCTCATCAGCCGGTGAGTGAGCATCATGGCGGCTTCGGTCTTGCCAGAACCCGTGACGTCTTCCAGCAAATGGATCTGCGCCCCGTTCGGCAGCGCTACCTGACTGGCCCACGCCTGCAGCGGCGAGGGATGCTGGATATGCGGGAACAACTGCTCAAAGGCCATGGCTGGCCGGGCAGGCACGGGCAGCACGCCCACGTCACTCAGTGCCCGACTTGCAGCTTGTCGAGCGGTTTGCCAGTAAGCGGTCAGATCCTGCGCTTGGCTGCGATAGGGAAAATGCGACTGGTTGGACCCGATCCAGTCTGCCAGCACGGCCACGCCAGCCAGCCACCAGGACAGTTGGCGACTGACGTTCAGGAATCGACGCGGGTCAGCAAAGCAGGGGTGTTCAAAGTCGATGTCAGACAGGAACATGCCGCGCATGGCTTGCACGAATTCGAATGCGGCACGCTGATCGAATGGGTATTGAAAGTGGGGATCCAGCGCCTTGGCAAACTCTCTAGGGGGTTGTCCGTGGTGCCCCGTCATGGCCCTTGCCCAGAAGCAAAGCCCTTCAAGGAGATCATCGGTGGCTGGCCCGAACCAGGCTTCTGCAGCAGCATCCTCTTGCAATGCAAGCCACAGCAGCATGCCCAGGGTGTCATGCCGCTCACTGTATTGATGACGACAGATCCGCTGCTGCAACCTCTGCAGGATGTCTTCACGCTGGCCTTGAAAGGTGGTCGCAAACTTACCCAGGTCATGCAAAGCCAGCCAGAACCCTATCCATGGCAGCAATTGCGCCTCAGGCAAGCCCAGTCGATGCTGGAGTAGCGCACGAATTTGGGGGCTGCGCTCGATGTAAACAGTGCCCGCAGCAGCAACATCCAGGCTATGAAAGGGCAACAGATGCCAGGCAGAGGAGCTTCCGTCTACCGGTTTCGCTTTCCCCCAATAGTCGAACATCCCGGTCATTGCCGCCCCAGATATTTGTCAATCAGCCTCCAAGCGTAACAGCGCGTCCTCGATGGTCTTCATATCCGTCGGCCTGACCAGCCGCTCCACCTCCTGCCCATCACGCAGCAGGATCAGGGTGGGCCACAGCTTCACCTTGAACGAGCGGCCCAGCGGGCGGCCGGGGCCGTCCTCGATCTTGAGGTGCGGGATGCCGGGGTGGCGATCGAACGCGTCGGCAATTTTGGGCTGCGCTGCAGCACAGATGCCGCACCAACCTGTGCCGAACTCGAGCACCAGCGTGCCGCGTGTGGCATCGACCTCGTCGCGCGAGGGCGCATCGGCGGTGTAGTCCTTGCGCTGTGTCATGGCTTGTCTCCTGCATCGTTGAAACACGTGTTCAGGATAGCGCCGCGCCGCATCGCGATGCCCGAAGGGATTTACCCGCGCATGGCCCGATGCGGGCATGTCGGTTGCCACCTTGGTGCACGCCTCCGGCACCTTGCCGGTGACAGCACCCATCAAAGGAGACCATCATGGCCCTGCGCACACCTCATACAAGCCCCACAAAGCCCTCCGACCCCCATGTGCACTCGCACGACCCGGCCACAGGCGCGCCTGATTTCCACCCCGTCGGCACGGGGCTGGGCGCCGCCACCGGCGGCGTGATGGCTGGGGCGGCGGCGGGTGCCATTGCCGGCCCGGTCGGCGCGGCCATCGGTGCGGCGGCGGGCGCCTTTGCAGGTGCGGCGGCCGGCAAGGCCATCGCCCACCGCATCGATTCGGACCTGGAAGACGCTTACTGGCGCGACAACTACGCCTCGCAGCCCTACGTGAGCGCAGGCAGCACCTACGATGACTACGGCCCTGCCTACCGCTATGGCGTGAGCACCTACGACGCCTTCCGCGGCCGCCCCTTCGATGAGGCCGAAGAAGAACTCTCACGCGACTGGGGCCATTTCAGGGGCCGCTCCCAATTGGAATGGGAGCATGCCCGACATGCCACCCGCGCCTCGTGGGATCGGCTGAACAAGCAGTTCCCGCCTGACCCGACCGTCTGACCTGCGCGAAGGCTAGTGGGCAGACACCAGGGCTTCAAGCGCCTGGCCGCAATCCGCGTCCAGCTTGAACGCCAGCAAGGCGTCTGCCCGCGTCACACCCTGGTTGATGGCGATCACCGGTTTGCCCAAGCGGTGCGCCTGCTCGGCAAAGCGGTAGCCCGAGTACACCATCAGCGAGGAGCCGACCACCAGCAGGCCGGCGGCGCCTTCCACACAGGCCATGGCCTGTGCCACACGCTCGCGCGGCACATTGTCGCCATAGAACACCACGTCGGGCTTGAGCAGGCCAGCGCCGCACGCGGGGCAACCCGGCACCTTGAAATCGCCGTAGACATCTTCTTCAAGGTGCGCATCGCCATCGGGTGCGGTGCGAGCAGTGTCCATGCACGACGGATCAAAGCCGGGGTTCAGCGCCTCCAGCCAGGTTTGCACCTGCGTGCGCTCATGGCGCTGGCCACAGGCCATGCACACCACCTGCCGCAAGGCCCCGTGCAGTTCGATCACGGCATGGCTGCCCGCCGCCAGGTGCAGGCCGTCGACGTTCTGCGTGATCACCGTGTGCACATGGCCCTGGCGCTCCAGTTCGGCCAGCGCGTGGTGCCCGGCATTGGGCTGAGCCTGCCCGAAGCGCTGCCAGCCCACGAAGCTGCGCGCCCAGTAGCGGCGGCGCACGGCTTCATCGCGCGTGAAGGCCTGGTGCTGCACCGGTGCGGGGTGGGCCCAGCGACCCTCGGCATCGCGGTAGGCCGGGATGCCGCTGCCCGTGCTCAACCCCGCGCCCGTCAGCACCACGAAGGGGCCGGCGGCCAGGGCCGTGCGCAGCAGGGGCAGTTCAGCGTGCCAGTTGCTCACGCATCGCGTCGATCACGGCCTTGTAGCTGGGCTGGCCGAAGATGGCGCTGCCCGCCACGAAGGTGTCGGCACCGGCATCGGCCACGCGGCGGATGTTGTCCACCTTGATGCCGCCATCGATCTCCAGGCGGATGTCGCGGCCTGTTTCCCGATGGTGTGCGTCGATGATCTTGCGCACCTTCTCGCATTTGCGCAGCGTGCTGTCGATGAAGCTCTGGCCGCCGAAGCCGGGGTTCACGCTCATCAGGAGGACCACGTCCACCTTGTCGATCACCCACTCCAGCACGTCCACCGGGGTGGCCGGGTTGAAGACCAGGCCGGCCTGGATGCCCTCGGCCTTGATCAGCTGCAGGGTGCGGTCCACGTGGGTGGAGGCATCGGGGTGGAAGGTGACGATGTCGGCGCCCGACTTGGCAAACGCGGTGGCCAGCGCATCGACGGGCTGCACCATCAGGTGCACGTCGATGGGCACCTTGGTGCCGTCAGCCTTGACCGAGTGCTTGCGCAGCGCCTGGCACACCATGGGCCCGAACGTGAGGTTGGGCACGTAGTGGTTGTCCATCACGTCGAAGTGGATCCAGTCGGCACCGGCGTCGATGACGTTGCGCACTTCCTCGCCCAGGCGGGCGAAATCGGCGGACAGGATGCTGGGGGCGATGCGGTAGGTGGCCATGGCGGGGCTCTCGGGCTCTGGTTGGGGCTCGGTGGGGCGGGGTGCCCATTGTAGAAAACTTGTCCGCCCTGCGTCCTGCACCGTCTGAACACCCGTGACGCAATGCCCAGGTCGGCCCTGCCCGGCCTTTGTCAGTAGCCCCAGGTCGTCTGTCCGATCAGCCAGGGAATGGACGTGTACTTGCGCTGCCGGGCGATGCAGGTGCGCGCCGGCAGCCCCTGGCTCACCCCCTTGTCGACCGCGTAGGACACCCATTCGGCGAAGGTGTCGGTCAGCTCCAGGGTGGAATAGCCCTGGCGCGTGCTGTCGAAGAACTGGATGTGCTGGTTGTTCAGGCGCACGGCCGGGGTCGCCAGGCCCTGCAGCAGCAACTGGCGCTGCTGGGCGTTCAGCTTGGCACCGAGCATCTCCCCCAGGTTGGACGAGCTCACCGAGGGCGTCATGAACTCGGCGCCCACCAGATTGCCCAGGTCCAGCGGGTTGAGGTTGCCGTAGTTGTGCTTGACGTTGCTGGCGATGTGCGTGTGCAGATCGCCGGTGACGATCAGGAAGTCCTTCACACCAGCATCGCACACGGCCCCGGTGATGGCGCGGCGCTCGACCGCGAAGCCGTCCCAGGCATCCACATTGAAGGGCGCCACCTGCGCGCCCAGGAAGGTCAGCGCCAGGCGACCGAAGAAGGTCTGGTTGCCCATCAGCTTCCACTGCGCGCGCGAGCCGGTCAGGCCATCGATCAGCCACTGGCGCTGGGTGGCGCCCAGCAGGGTCTGCTCGGGGCTGTTGACCCGGGTACAGCCCAGCGGCACGTAGCGCTGCAGCACATCGCCGTCGCCGCAGGGGTGCGGGCTGCGGTAGCTGCGGTTCTCGATCATGAACAGGTCAAGGAAGCGGCCGAAGGTGAAGCGGCGGTAGACCTTGAGCGCCTCGTGCGGGTGGGTGGCCTGCGGGTTGTGGGTCACGCGGGCGGGCACGTACTCGGCCCAGGCGCGCTGCGAATCGAGCTTGAGCTGGCGCAGCAGCCGCGCATCGTTGCCGTACTGCGGGTCGGTGGTGTAGGGGTGATCGGGCGCGCCCAGGGTGTCGCGGGCATAGTCCCAGTAACAGTCGTTGGCCGTCTCGTGGTCGTCGGGCACGCAGATGAAGGTGTGACGCTCCATCGCGGCCTGCAATTGCAGGTCGGACCGGTAGGTGCGGTAGATGAAGCGGTAGTCGGCCAAGTCCAGCGCCACCAGGCCGCCGGAGGGCAGCACCAGGGTGCGGTCGGCATAGGGCAGGCTCTGGAAGCGCGGATCGCCTGCCGTTTCGTAGATGAAATCGCCCAGGTGCAGCACGAAGTCGATGGTGTCGTCCTGCGCCACGTGGGTCAGGGCGCCGTAGTAGCCGTTGGTGTAGTCCTGGCAGGTCAGCAGGCCCAGTTTCAGGCGCTTGAGGTTGTTGCTGGCCGGCAGGGTGCGGCAACGGCCCGTGCGGCTCACGGTGGCGTCGTAGATGAAGCGGTAGAAGAAGGGTCCACCGCCCTGCGTGGTGGGCAACTGGCCGTCCAGGTCGATCTTGACGGTGTGGTCACGCTCGGGGGTGATCTCCTGGGCGTCGATGCGGGCCTGCAGCAGCAGGGTCTGGAAGCGCTCGTCCAGCGCCACCTGCAGGTACAGGGGTTCGCCCGGCCGCACGGCCGTGTCGGCGATGTGCGTCCACAGCACCACGCCGGCGGGGCTCGGGTCGGCCGAGGCCACGGACAGGTCGAACACGCGCGCCGAATCGGTGCGCAGCGCATTGGCATCGATGGGCCATTCGCCCGTGGACAGCCACTGCACCGCCCGCACCATGGGCGACCACCAGGTCAACGACAAACCCGCACCCGCGGCGCCCAGCGACGCCAGCCAACGACGACGGTCCATGATCAACGCTCCCCTTCGTGACATGTGTGACGGACGCCAGCGTGCCAAGCCTGGATGACAGCCCTATGACCCCGTGGGGTATTGTTCAGATCCCGCCTGGCGGGCCTGCCTAGAATCCCAACCCATGAGTCAAGCCCAATTCACCTGCTCCGTGGTCCCCAACTACCTGGAAGAGCACAGCGACCCGACCCGGCACGAGTACGCCTGGTCCTACACCGTCACCATCGCCAACACGGGCGATGTGCCGGCGCAGCTCGTCGGCCGCCACTGGGTCATCACCGACGCCACCGGCCACATCGAGGAGGTGCGCGGCCTGGCCGTGATCGGCCAGCAGCCCCTGCTGCAGCCCGGCGAGCAGTTCGAATACACCAGCTGGACACGCCTGAACACGCCCCAGGGCACCATGCAGGGCACCTACTTCTGCATGTCCGAGGATGCCCGCTGGTTCGACGCGCCCATTCCGGCCTTCGTGCTGTCCCGCGCGCAGTCGCTGCATTGAGCGGGCCGCTGCATGGCATTTCGACTGTTTTCTCGCCCCAAACCGCCCGTCAGCATCGACCAACTGCTGGAAAACGCCCCCCATCAAGGATCCGCCGCGCAACGCCACCTGTGGCTGATCGAGGTGCTGCGCTGGGTGCGTCAGGGCGAGCCCGTCTCCGGCCTCCAGTACATCGTGCGCCACGTGGCCGACCACACCAAGGCGCGTCGCCGCGTGGTGGCCCTGCTGGCCGCCTGCCTGCGCGACCTGCACTTCAGCAGCCTGCTGGCCGACCATGGTTTCGCGCCACGTGCCGCCTTCATGAGCGAGTTCGGCGAGCGCATGCGCCGCAAGCTGCTGCCCTCCAGCCCTGAAACGCGCGAGCTGTCCACCCTGTTCGGCCTGCTGTTCGACGTGGACCGCGACCCGGTCTGGATCGCCCAGCTCGACGACGCCACGATGGGGCGCCTGGGCGATCTCTTCAGCCAGGCCTGGCACTACGCCGAAGACAGCCCGCTGGGCTGGCGTCAGCCCTTCATGGAGGCGCTGAGCATCCTGGCCAGCCAGGTACGTGCCGCTGGCGTATCGCCCGAACTGCGCCTGCGCATGGGCGATGGCCCCAGCCGCGAAGTCACGCAGACCTTCGGCCAGTTGGCTCGTGCCGCCGAAGATCTGCACGACTTGCTGGAAGACGTCGCTGAAGCGGAGGCGCCCGAACTGCCCGAGCAAACGGCCGATGCCATCCCGCGCACCGCCGATTTCTCGCGCCCTGCGCCCGCGCCCGTGCCGGACGAGAAGCGCCGGGCCGCCGTGCTGCAGCAGGCCCAGTACCTGCGCGGCCTGTTGGACCACTGCATGCAACTGGCCGTGGGCGTGCACGATCACCTGGAAGCCTATGGCGTGTCGGTGGACGTGGTGTTCCAGATCGACCAGCTGCGCGCGCGCGGCCGCCGCATCGAACAGGTGCTGGATTGCCTGCTGGCGCCCCAGCCCCAGCGGGAGATCCGCGCCCTGGTGCTGGGCCTGATCAAGGAAAGCGCGGAGCGACGCAGCGTGCGCGCCCTGTTCACCCGGCATTACTCGCTGCTGGCCCGCCTGGTGGCCGAACGCAATGCCGAGACGGGCGAGCACTACATCACCCGCACCCGTGCGGCCTACTTCGACATGCTGCGGCGAGCTTCAGGCGGCGGCGTGGTGCTGGCTGGCACCACCTTCCTGAAGTTCTTCCTGCTGGCGTTGGTGGGTTCGGCCTTCTGGGGCGGCTTCGCGGCCGGCCTGAACTACGCCATCAGCTTCGTGATCATCTACCTGCTGCACTGGCGGGTGGCCACCAAGCAGCCGGCGATGACGGCCCCAGCCATGGCGGCCAAGCTGGGCGAGGCGCACACCGAGGAAGGCGCGGCCGCCTTCGTGGACGAGGTGGCCAACCTGATCCGTTCACAGATGGCCGGCATCATCGGCAACCTGATGCTGGTCTTTCCCGTGGTGCTGGCCATCCAGGCCCTGGCATGGTGGGCGCTGGGCCACCCGCTGATCGGCGAAGAGAAGGCGCACCACACGCTGGAAAGCCTCACCTTGCTGGGCCCCTCGGTGTTCTTCGCCGCCTTCACCGGCATCCTGCTGTTCACCTCCAGCATCTTCGCCGGCTGGTTCGAGAACTGGTTCGTGTGGCACCGCATCGACAGTGCCATGCAGTGGCATCCGCGCATGCAGGCGCTGCTGGGCCCCGAGCGTGCAGCGCGCTGGGCGCGGTGGTGGCGTCTCAATGTGTCCGGCCTGGCGGCCAATGTGTCGCTGGGCCTGATGCTGGGTCTGGTGCCCCCCATCGCCGCCTTCTTCGGGCTGCCGCTGGAGGTGCGCCACGTGACGCTGTCCACCGGGCAGATCGCGGCGGCGCTGGGCACCCTGGGCCTGCCCGCACTGCACGATCCGCTGTTCTGGTGGTGCATGGCCGCCATCCCGCTGACAGGCCTGTTCAACGTGGGCGTGAGCTTCGCGCTGGCCCTGCGCGTGGCGCTGCGTTCGCGCGGTGTGCGCGTCAAAGACCGCTCGCGCCTGTGGAAGGCCATGGGCCGGCGCTTTCTGCGCCATCCCTTCAGCTTCGTGCTGCCGCCCAGCAAGCGCAAGGAGGCGCGTGAGGCCGCCGAGCGGGCCCAGTCCCTGGTGCAGCTGGACAACGCCGCAGCGGCCCCACCCCCCTCAGTACCGGAGGGCAAGCCCCCCCGCGCCTGATGGTAGGGGCGATCCAGCCATCTACGATGGTGTGTCGCCCCCCGACTCATCGCGGGGGGGTGGCGGGGGCGGCGACGCCACCTTGGCCGGCGGCTCGCCCTTGCGGCGCCCCGAGAACATCGTCCACCACACGAAGAACACCAAGAGCGCCAGCGCCGCCAGCGCTTCGAGCAGAATCAGCCACATGATCGGTCGTCGTCTCCGCAGCAATCACCAGCCGCACCCCCGGGTGCGTGCCTCTCTGGCCCTCATCATCGCAGCATTCCTGGCCGCCTGCGGCCAGTTGCCCACGCACCAGCCGGCCACGCCCCTCCCACCCACGCAGCCACAGCCCCCCGTGCCTGGCCTGCACAAGCCTTCGGCCTCGCCGGAGATCCAACCCGATGGCAGCCTGGCCTGGGACCGCGCCCGCGCGCGCTGGGTGGCCACCGACTGGGCCTCCGTGCCCGGCTGGACACAGGACCGCGTGGGCGAAGCCTGGAGCGCGCTATGGCGCAGCTGCCAGCGCGCCACGGGCGACTGGCTGCCCGTGTGCACGAAGGCACGCACACTGGGGGCCGGCTGGGGCCGCGAGGCGGGCGACGAGACCGTGCGCCGCTGGCTTGAGGTCAACCTGCGACCTTGGCAGGTGCAAAGCTACGAAGGACAGACCACGGGGCTGCTGACGGGGTATTTCGAGCCCCAAGTGGACGGCATGCGCAAGCCCGTGGGCGCGTTCCAGACGCCGCTGTTCCGCCCGCCGGTGGATCTGGCCACGCGCAAGCCCCACTACACCCGCGCCGAGCTGGACACCCTGCCCGAGGCCCGTGCCTCGCTGATCGGGCGCGAGCTGATGTACGTGGCCGATCCCTTGGACGCCTTGATGATCCAGGTGCAGGGCTCGACCCGCATCCGCGTGCTGGACGACCTGACGCCCGACGGACAGCCCAAGCAGATCCGGCTGGCCTTCGCGGGGCACAACAGCCAGCCTTATCAATCGGTGGCGCGCTGGCTGGTGGACCAGGGCGCTGTGACGCTGGACCAAGCCTCCTGGGGATCGATCCGGGGCTGGGCGGCGGCGAACCCGCAGCGCGTGGCGGAGATGCTGCGCGCGAACCCGCGTGTGGTGTTCTTCCGGGAAGAGCCCTTGACGCAGCCTGATCAGGGGCCGGTGGGGGCGCAAGGCATTCCGTTGACGCCCGGCCGTTCGATCGCGGTGGACCGCGATGCGGTGCCCTATGGCACGCCGGTGTGGCTGGACAGCACGGAACCCCAGGCCTGGAGCGCAGCGGCGGCACCTGCCCGGCCGCTGCAGCGGCTGGTGGTGGCGCAGGACACGGGCGGGGCGATCGTGGGGGCCGTACGGGCCGACTATTTCTGGGGCTGGGGGGATGAGGCGTTGACGCAGGCGGGGCGGACGAAGCAGCCGCTGCGGGTGTGGGCCTTGTGGCCGCGCGATACCGCCAGTACGCCGAGTGATCCGGCGCGGATCCTGGGAATGGGGGAT
>CALAKR010000352.1 GCA_937923225.1 uncultured Aquabacterium sp.
CCAACGTCACTGCCGGTCTTGTTAGCGTCAGTTGCACCGGCCAAGGCCGAGACGCATTCGCCGAATCTGGGGTAAGGGGGCTGTAGTTTTGTCATGGTCACTTGGTCGCGGCGATGCGGCGAATGTCCCTGCGGAAATTCAGGCCGGCCCGCCAGTCGCTCGGCGTTCCCGGCACCGCAAGCCTGCGGCCGTTTGGCGCGACAAGCTTGCCATGCGTTTTGCCGTTCACGTACTGCCGACCTGAGCGGACCAGTGTCCGCACCAGGGCGGAGACTGTCTTGTCGTTGCTGTATCTCATGTTCAACTTCAGGCCTGGCGCCATCGCTGGCGCCAGGCTCAGATCCGGTTACTTCGAGCCCTTGGTGCCGCTTTGATTCGCGGCAGCTGCGCTCTGTGCCCGCGCAGCGAAGCTACCAGCTGCCACGTGACCGCCGTTGGACTTGGCGGTAGACGATTGGATGCGAGCGGCTGCCTGGCTGGTCATCGGGGTGGACTTGGCAGAGGACTTGGACATGGGGGAACCTTTCAATGGTGACGTTGCGCACATCGGCAACAGTCGAAAGGTTAGATTTCTGGCGTCATTTCGACTCCCGCGCGACCGCTGAAGAAATTTTCTGTTTTGATCTTCTTTCTGTGGCTGCATGCCGATCCGCCCACTCCGACGAGGATGGGTTCTGCGCTGGACCCTCAGTGCCTCTCGTACGCAACGCTCTGAGTTGCGCCCATGCTTAACCGGCACACTGCCTGCCAGCGTTGTTGGCCACACAGGGCGGCTGCGCTGAAACGCTCACACCCATACGGGGCGTGCGCCTTGGAGCGGTCTCATGCCGTGAACCCCATCGGTTTGCGAGTTGCGGCAGACAGGTCCGGCAGGTCGCACACCCGAATGTGATCCCGCTCTTCCCGTGCTGCGCGCCCCAGGGCGCGCTTCAGTGCCAACCCCAAGCTTCTTGGCGGTAGGCCCTTCAGCTCCTCCACCACCTGTTCATCCAGCTTCGGCGCAAAGACCGATCCCCAGGGGCTCTCTGCCCGCATGCGGCCGTACATTTGTTGGGCGATGTGAGCCACCTGTTCTGCATTTGGGGCTTGCACCTGAAGCACCGTCATGCGCGACAGCAGCGGCGCCGGGATGCCCTCGATGCTGTTGGCCGTGGCGATCCAGTTCGTTGCTGCGGGCGCAGGGTTGGAGGATGTCTGCATTCACCATGGCGCGCAGGGCTGCTCCCTGGGCTTCGGCATCCAGCTGCGGTGCCACCTTCGCGATGCAGCCCAGCACTTGTTCGGTGGTGAGCACCGCAAACTCGCGGGACAGCCTCACCAGGACCTCCACGGTGTCCCAGTGCGTGTACAGCGCGTAGACCAGGGAACGTGGGTTGGCCATATCAGCTCAACCTCCCGACGTGGAGGGCATCGTGCTCGGTGCGCGATTCCAGACCATTTGGTGTCGCCCATTGCCGCGCATGGCGGCACACCGGCCCATGGCCGCAGCGAGGATTCAACCTGATACCTGATCTGGACGCAGCCTTCTTCTGCAGTGTCCCCAGCTGCCGCTGCCCACCAAACCTGTCGGCTTGGCGCCCAGCGGCCACATTCTTTGAGCTCGAAGAAGCGAACTCAAAGAATGTGCCGAATGCGGTGGGGACAGCCTGCTTGCGAACGTGCGTCCAACATGAATGTGCGACAGACGGTGCCAACCCTTGCGCGAAGACCGGTGCCTGTTTTGTGCGAAGCAGGTGGGTGCCATGTGTGAACTCTGTGCGAAGAGGTCTCCGCTCAATGTGGCAGCAGTGTGCTGACATCCCGCCGCGCAGTGTGGCGTCATGTCGCCCAGCAGTGTGGCGACTCAGGGAGGGGAGCTGCCAGGAGCGCATCAGCACTGTACCTCGACGCACTTCAGCAACTGCGCACGAATCTCTGCAGGCGTCGCTGCCAAGTCCACGGTCGCAAAGCGGAGCGGATGGCCCTGGATGACGACTGTCTCATCGACCATCGTTCCAACGGCGGGGTGCAACAACAGGCCGCTTGCCGAGTCTGCCAGCGCATCGCCATAGCCGACCTGTGACCGCAGGTAGGCGTACATCTGGTAGATGTAGCCGCTGCGCAGGCTTTGCTCTCGATACCACCCTGCCATGACGATGGAGGTGAACTTGGTGTCGATGACGATACGTCGCCCCGAGCCGCCATGGTCGAGCACCACGTCGGTCCGCATGGCGGGCAAGATGTCATCAATACCATCCGTCTTGGACGAAATTTGCCACTGCAGCGTGGCGCCGCAACGAACATGCCACCCGAGTGGACTGAGCGCCACGGCATAAAGGCCACCAACGGCGCGCTCAAACAGACGACGAACCCAAACATCCTCCCGGCCAGGCATCGCCAACACGTTGCCGCCTGCGGATTCCGTGGGTAGCGCCAGGTCATAGGCAAGCTTGGCTGCCGCCACCATGAACTGGTCGTCCGCATCATGGCGTCCGAATCGATCAGCGCTCATTTGGGCGCGGGTCGGCGGCTGGCCTGCGACGCCTCGGGACCACATCGCTGCAGCAAGAAATCGGCACCGATGGGCCACAGCAGGCTTCTTGACCAGGCGGGCAACGGACTCCAATGAAGCGCGGACAAAACGATTCCGTGGCGTGTCGATGGTGAGCTCCGCAAAGCGGCAGGCCACCAAGCCGCGATCCAGCAACTGGCGCCGCTCAGTGGTCAGCACATCGATGCGCCCGCGAACGCGGCTGAGCCACTCTTCCCGAGATCGGTAGCCCAGGCTCAGCTGGCGATGCAGCCGAGTCTCAACGGCATGGGCCAAAATTTCTGCCACCAGATCGGGCAACTCATCTGGGCTTTCTTCGACCGCCACATGGGCGGTGCCGCCAGTCCGAAACAGGTCCGACGCATACAGCATCAACAACCACAGGTTCCGGACAGGAATGCGCCCCACGAATCCGGGCGCGAACCCAGATTCGGCGGAAATCGGTGGCGCGATCAGACCCATCACCAGCCCTGCAGCAACCGTGCGGTGGCCTGACGCGCCTCCTCAGGGGAGTCAAACCAGTACTCTTCCAGCAGGGGGCCGATTTCGGTGTCCACGACTTGCTGGAACCATCGCCGGGTGCTGCCCGCATCCAGCCGATGCACGGGCGTGACATAGCTGTGACCGATTCGGAACTGCTTGCCCAAGCGTGCATCCGCTGCAATCAGCTCGTTCAGCTCGGCCATGCGTCGCTCAATGTCTGACGCCAGTGCTTCATCCACACCGCAGGCTGAAACCACCCAGCTCCGCCATGCTGGGCCGAGGCGCGGCTCAAGGCTTACAAACGCAAAGCGGCGCCGCAACGCCAGATCGACCAGCGCCAAAGACCGATCCGCGATGTTCATGGTGCCGATGACATGAAGGTTCTCGGGGATGTGGACCGGCCGCCGTACGCCGTCAGCATCCGGGTAGCACAGCTCCAACGCCTCGCTGGGGGTGCGCTTGCCTGCCTCCAGCAGCGTCAGCAATTCACCGAACACCTGGGCCGGATTGCCTCGGTTGATCTCCTCGATGACGACGACGAACTTGGCTGCGGGCTCCTTCTTCGCAGCCTTGATCGCCTCCATGAAGACGCCATCGGCAAGCGTCAGCTTGCCTTCACCAGTAGGCCGCCAGCCGCGCACGAAGTCCTCGTACGAAAGATTCGGGTGGAACTGGACGGCTCTCACCTTGCTCTCGTCCTTTTGCCCCATCAAGGCAAAGGCCAGTCGCTTGGCCAGCCATGTCTTGCCGGTGCCGGGGGGCCCTTGCAGGATCAGATTCTTCTTGGTGCGCAGCCGGTCCAGTAGCTGCTCAAGCTCTGGCTCCGACATGAAGCAGCCGTCACGTGTGATGTCGGCGAGAGAGTAGGGAACGATGGGAGCCTGAGACTGGACGACTTCGGCTGCAAGCTCATCGCCTGAGTCATCGTCGGGCATGTCCGGCGTGACTTCGTCCTCCTGAGGCGCAGGCGTCGCATCCTTGAACTGCCACGATGCCAGCGACAACTCCGGGAAGCTGTGCACCGGGTAGTCTTCCTCCGCGAACCGCGTACGCAGGTCGTCGGCAAGTTGCAAATACGTGGCCGCATCACATGGCGCTTGCGGCGCTGGGGTGGTGATCGGAACGCCCAGGCGCTTCTGGATGTAGTGCCGCGACTGGCTATCCAGCGTCGGAAACTCCCAGGGGGCAGCCCAATACAAGCCAGTGGACAGGTTCCACGCCACACCCCAGACCTGGGTTGCGGCGTCATAGGCCTCGATGAACTCGTCGCGGGTGCCAGGCCCGTCGTCTTCAACCAGTGCCTGCGCTGCGGCAAAGACGCGCCAAAGGGCATCAATGTCTCCCGCCCCTCGCTTGTCCGCGTAGCGGAAGAACCAGGAGCGCTGGTTGTTGAGTACGGGGATGCCTTCGAACGTCGCGGGCACAGGCACGGTGACGCCGAGCAGCTTCGCCAGCTCTGCAGCAATCAGCTTGCGGTTGGCGTCCGTCATGCCTCGGTTGAACGTGCCCATGACTGTGAACGGGCAGATGTCCTGCAGTGGGCCGCTGCTTCCATCTGGAAATTTGTCCTGCAGATAGCCCAGGCCCTGCACACGCTGAGCAATCTGGTGGATGCCTTGAATGAGCGGCACTCGGTCGCTTGTGTAGGCCAGCAGCTTCTCGGCGATGGCCTCGTAGAAGTCCGCCCACTGGAACAGGGTGCCGAAGCGGTCCTTCCAGTACGGCGCGTTGCGGAATCGCTCGATGTCTTGGGGCTTGCCGTTGAATGCGAACTCGATCAGCGCATCCGCATTCCATTCGCCGGGCACAACGCGCCAGATGGTGGGGCGGTAGGTGTAAAAATACCACTCGCGCACGCCATCGGCGGGCTGCCACTGCACTTTGACGCGCTCACCGTCCTGTGGGTTCTCGGTGATGACGCCGATGGCCTTGATGCCCATGACAGACACCGTCTGCTGACGGTTGTCGAAAGGCAGACCGTGCTTGCGCACATACGCGGCCTTGATGGCAATGCGTTCACCAGGCCGCATGGAGCGAACCAGCGCCTGCTCCTTCTGGCTGGGGCTGCTGATCTCCCAGATGCCTTCTTCGAGGAAGCGGGCGCTCTGATCATCGGTGTGACCGAAGCTTGCCCCGACGAACCAGGTGGTGCCGGATTCGTGGCTCAGCGCTGAATCACTCATGTCTGATTCGCCTCATCGAAAACCCCCATCCTCTGGAAGGCTTCAAGAAACGGCCTTCTGAGGAAGTTGCAGTCGGCATATGGCTGCATTTGAGTATGTCTTGCCA
>CALAKR010000353.1 GCA_937923225.1 uncultured Aquabacterium sp.
GATGAACTCATGTCTAGGGCAGCGTCGTGCGCGGGTCAGCGTGAATGGGATCCGGCCGTGCCGGTGGGGGCCTCGGCCTTGGCTTCGGCGGCGGCCTCGGGCGACAGCGGGGTCAAGGTGCCGGCGCTGATCAGGGCCACGGCCTCGTCGTCCACCGCCAGGTGCTCGGCACTGGCCTGCCATTGCCAGGATGATCGGGCCAGGTCGCCCGTCAGGCCCTTGAGCGTGCGCGCCTGTGCATCGCCCAGCAGCGGCATCAATTGCAGGCGGTAGGCAGCCTGGGCGAAACGGCCGCCCAGCACGGCTTCGTGCAGCGGGCGCTCGGCGGGCGCTTCGTCAGTGGGCGACTTCCGCTCGAACCAGCGGTCGAACAGGCCGATCATCTGGCCCAGCTCTTCGGGCAGCGACAGCACATCCAGCTTGCCGTCGCCTGCTTCGGCGCGCGGGGGCAGGCCGGCCGTGCCGTCGGCCACGGGCCGGTCGCGCTCGAACTCGCCTTCGGCCACATCGACCAGATCATGCTGGCTGACCATCACCGGCCGCACAGGCACCGACAGGGCCTCGCCCATCAGTTCGTACAGGGCAGGGTGGTGCTGCAGCCAGCGGCGAACGTCGGAGCTGGTCAGGCCGGTGCTGCCCAGCGTGACGCGCTGGCGGTCGGCCTGTTGCAGCGCCCGGGTGAACTGGCTGGCCATGGACAGCAGGCGGGCCTGGTCCTGGCCCAGGGCGCGGGCCTCGCGCTCCAGGCGGGGGTCTTCGTGCTCGGCGCGGATCAGCGCGGTCAGGGCCTGGCCGGCGCGGTCCACCAGCGACAGGGCGCGGTCAAAGCGGGGCTGCGCCAGCCGCAGGCGCGATTCGGAGCCGCTGGCGATCGCCTCGGCGAACTCGTCGTGCAGGCGGGCCAGCTGCGCGTGCAGGTGCTTGAGCTGGTTGGTGTCCACCAGGCCCAGTTGCTGCGCGCCGGCCACCTGGGCCAGCAGGGTGGCCATCTCGTCGTGCTCGGCGGCGGGCACCGAGGTGAGCGAGGCCAGCAGGCCGTGCACCTGCTGCGCCAGGGGCGGCAGGTGGTAATCCTGAGGGGTGGCGTCCCAGGTCAGCAGGTTGATGTCGCGCAGGCGCTTGAGCGCGCTGTCCAGCGCCTCGGGCAGCAGGGCGTGGAACAGCTGGTTCAGGTCATCCCGCGAGAAGCGGGCCTGCGGCTGGCCGGCCAGCGCCATGAACACCCACAAACGCAGCCGCACCAGGGCCTGCGGCCCGTTGAACAGGCCGCGCAGGGCGTCGATCAGGTCCAGGCGCTGGCCCAGGGCCCAGGCCAGGGGCTGCTCCGGCGCCAGGCCGGGCTCGCGGAAGTAGCTCTCGAAGCTGGGCGAATCGGACAGGTCAGGGGAAGAGGGGGTCGCCTCGATCATGGGGTGGGATTGTGCCGGAAGCAGGGGGCTGCCCCCTGGCCGGGTTGCTCCTGGGGGGCGCAGCCGCCATGTTGTACAAAGCAGGGTCCGGATTCAGAAAAAGGGAGTCAGATGAGCCCCGTTCTCCTGAAAAGTCTCAACTTGGCCCTGAAAGGGGTGGCGCTGCTGGCATTGTTCCTGACGTTTTCACGGGAAAGCTCACTTTGGCCGACGATCCTTCGGTGGCGCTGGTGGCGTGCGTCAGGCATGTCAGCTGCCCTGAGCGGCCAGTGCACGTGAAGGGGGGCGGCCTTGTCCGGCTCACTGCCTTGTCCGATTCTCTGCCGTTCGAGGCAGCCTACGATGTCATCCGTCGGCACCCGCTGGTATCCGTGGCCCTGATGCTGCTGGCTTTCGTGGCGGCGCCTTTGGCCACGAGGGCGATGCGGCAAGGTCTTGGCGAACAGCCCGGCGGTGCGAGAAAATACGGCACATGACCGACGTTTCCCACTCAGATCCGATGCCCCTGCCGCCCGAGCAGCCGGACATCAATGCCTGCTGCGGCAGCGGTTGCGATCCGTGCATCTTCGATGCCCATGATCTGGCGATGGACGAGTACCGCCAGTCCTTGCGCGCCTGGCAGGCCCGCCAGGCGGGTACCCCGCCCCAGGCTGCCTGAGGCGATGCTCATGCGTGTTTCGGGAGGAAGCACACCTGGAGCGTGACCGAGCAGACCCTGCAGGGCAAAGACGGCAAGGCCCGTTTCCCACAAGACCGTGGACGTGCGTGACGGCAAGTTCGCGCAGGGGCCTTCTGCGCTGCAGTCGGCCGGCGGCATCATCCGCTTCCGCAAGGTCCAGATCCGGCCGACCTGACCGAGCGCAGACGCCTCGCACCGATTCCACGCGGGTGTCACTTCCGTACCCACGCGCTCGCTGCGAGCATGTCTGAAAAACGAAGCATGTGCGCCGATCTGCAGGCCCTGACATTGACATCGCTCAAGGTCTGGCGGCTTAAAGGCCGGGTTCCGTGCATGGCGCAGCAATGTCATGCGGCGTTGGTTGACACCCTCCGAAGTGAGCCGCTATAACTGCCACAACACGAAACCCCACGCCCGCAAAAGGACCATGAAGGTCCATGGAGGCAGGATGAAAAAACTGATCAGGCACCTGTCCGACATGCTGTCGGATGATCGTCCCTCCACACGCCAGGAAGAACTGCGCAGTTTCATTTTTCTATCTGTGGTGATGGCTCCGGTCGTCGCTGTCGTGGTGATCGCGGCCTACGGCTTTTCTGTCTGGATCTACCAGATGTTTGCAGGCCCGCCGAGCGTCTGACCCCCAACGCGGCGCTCCCGCGCACCAGCCAACATGAATGACGAACTGCACATCACCAGCCTGGTCGTGCATGCGATGCCCATGTCGTGCGATGCCGTCACGGCCTTGATCAACCGCCTGCCCGGCGCGCAGATCCACGGGGCCGATGCGATCGGCAAGCTCGTGGTCACGCTGGAAGGCCCCACGTCTTCCGCGA
>CALAKR010000354.1 GCA_937923225.1 uncultured Aquabacterium sp.
GGCGGCCGTCCAGGCCCTGATGGGCCGCGAAGCCCGCCCCGAGCACTGACCCTGCGCCCCGCCGCCGGACACGGCATGGCACTACATTTGCTGCAGACAGTCTGTTTCTGACGGCGCAGCCTGCGTCCCAGGCAAACGCCCCAGAAAGGCTCTTGTGATCAAGATCAAGCTCGGCATCGAGCTCAGGTACGACATCGCCCCGCCAGGCAGCGACCTCATCTTCAACATTCACGCCGCCCACACCCGGCAACAGATGATCACGCAAGAGAGCCTGCAGATCAGCCAGGCCCTCATTCCGCAGATCCACACCGACAAGTCCACCAGCAACCGCTACCTGCGGCTGAGCGCAGCACCGGGGCCGCTGACCGTGCGCTACGGCGCCACCGTGGCACTGCACCACCACATTGCCCAGCCCGAGCAGATCTCGGAGATCCCCGTGGCGCGGCTGCCCATGGATGTCATGGGCTACGTCTACCCCAGCCGCTACTGCCAGTCCGACCAGTTGCATCGCCTGGCGGTGGCCGAGTTCGGGCACCTGTGGCAGGGCTACAGCCGCGTGCAGGCCATCCAGGAGTGGGTCCAGCGCCGGGTGAAGTTCACCAACAACGCGTCCAACTCGAACACCTCGGCGCTGGAAACCCTGCGCGATGGCGTGGGCATCTGCCGGGACTTCGCCCACCTGATGATCGCGCTGTGCCGTGCGGTGAACATCCCGGCGCGCTTCACCACGGGCATCGACTATGGCGCCGATCCGGCCCTGGGGCCGACCGACTTCCACGCCTACGTGGAGGTCTACCTGGGCCACCGCTGGTACATCTTCGACCCCTCGGGCACCGCCATCCCGATGGGCTTCGTGCGCTTCGGCACGGGGCGCGATGCGGCGGATGTGGCCTACGCCACCATCTTCGGCACGGTCACGTCGGCGCTGCCGCTCATCACGGTCGAAGCCCTGGCGGCACCGCATGCCGTGATGCCTTACGCCTGTCGCGAGGCGCTGTCCACCGACGAATGAGCCGCCACGGCCTGGCGGCGCCGGCTCAGCTGCCGCCTGCGTAGCCGTTCTGGCGCCAGGCTTCGAACACGGCCACAGCCACCGCGTTGCTCAGGTTCAGGCTGCGCTGGCCTGGCCGCATCGGCAGGCGCACGCGCTGCGCCACCGGAAACTGCTCGCGCAGGGCCGGATCCAGCCCCCGCGTCTCGCACCCGAACACCAGCCAATCCCCTGCCTGCCAGGCCACCTGCCCCATGGGCTGGCTGCCGTGCGTGGTGAAGGCGAACAGGCGTGCCGGATCAGGGCACTGCGCGGCCACGAAGGCCTCCCAGCTGGCATGGCGCTGCACGGGGGCGTACTCGTGGTAATCCAGGCCTGCGCGGCGCAGCAGTTTGTCGTCCATCGAAAAGCCCAGGGGCTCGATCAGGTGCAGCTCACAGCCGGTGTTGGCGGCCAGGCGGATCACATTGCCCGTGTTGGGCGGGATCTCGGGCTGGACCAGGACGATGCGGAACATGGGGCGCGATTCTAGGCCTACACAGATCTTTACGAGAGGTCCACACACGCTTTACCCCCGGGGCAGACCATCAAGCCATCGACAGGAGACATGGTGTCACCTGTCATCACCGAGGAGACCCACTCCATGACGCAATCGACTTCCACCCTGTCCCGTGGCCTGGCGCCACGCTGGGCACGCCTGGCCTCCGGCTCGATGCTGGTGGTCGGTGCCGTGCTGGCCTCCGTGTCCGCGATGAACGCTTCGGCCGCACCTGGTCAGGGCCATCGTGCTGCCTTCCACAAGGTGGCCCACCACCCGGGCGGCGGCGCCCCTGGCGTGCTGCTGGGCGGCCCGGGCCTGGACCGCATGCTCGACGAAGTGCAGGCCAGCGCCGCACAGCGCGCCCAGATCCGCCAGATCGCCGGCGCCGCGCGCGATGATCTGCGCAAGCTGCGCGAAGCCGCGCCAGACCTGCGCAAGGACACGCTGAACGTGCTGACCCAGCCCAGCATCGACGCGGGCGCCGCCGAACAGGCCCGCCAGAAGATGCTGGCCCAGCAGGATGCGGTCTCCAAGCGCACGCTGACCGCGATGCTGGACGTGGCCAAGGTGCTCACCCCCGAGCAGCGCACCCAGCTGGGCGAGAAGCTCAAGGCCCGCCAGGCCGAGCGTGAGCAGCGCCGCGAGCAACGCCGCCAGGACCGGCCGGACCGCGCCGACCGCCTGCCCGGCGATGGCGCCCCGCCGCCCGCCCAGTGAGCACCCATGGAGCGCCCAGTGAGGCTGCCTCGCTGACGTCCCCCAAAGCGCCCTGACACGGCGCCTGCCCCCGGTAACGCCTGCCCGGCGCCACCGGGGTGCTTTGCCTTCCGACACCCCTACTTGAGCACGTCCGCCGGAGAACGCCACAATGATGGACATGAGCGAACACATCCTGATGATCGACGACGACCTGCGCCTGAGCACCATGGTCGGTGACTACCTGCGCAGCCACGGCTACCAGGTGTCGACCGCCCCCAGCCTGAGCGCTGGCCGCGAACTGCTGGCCCGCCAGGCCTGCGACGCCCTGGTCCTCGACCTCATGCTGCCCGATGGCGACGGCCTGGACCTGTGCCGCGAAGTGCGTGCCTCGCCCCGCACCCGGGCGCTGCCACTGCTGATGCTCAGCGCACGCGGCGAGCCCACCGACCGCATCGTCGGCCTGGAGATCGGCGCCGACGACTACCTGCCCAAGCCCTTCGAGCCCCGCGAACTGCTGGCCCGCGTGCGCGCCCTGCTGCGCCGCACCGCCACCGCCCAGGTCGACGACGACGTGTGGCGCTTCGGCCGGCTGGAGATCGACAACGGCCTGCGCCAGGTGCGCCTGGACAACCAGCCCTGTGATCTCACGTCCTACCAGTTCGACCTGCTGACCGTGCTGGCGCGCCACCCGGGCCGTGTGCTCAGCCGCGACCAGATCATGGATTCGCTCAAGGGCCACCCGCTGGACGCCTTCGACCGCTCCATCGACGTGCACATCTCGCGCATCCGCGCCGCCATCGAGCAGGATCCCAAGAACCCTCAGCGCATCCTCACGGTGCGCGGCGTTGGCTACGTGTTCGCCAAGAAGCAAGACGCTGAATGAAAACCCTGGCGCTGCGGATCTACCTGGCGGTCGTCACGGTCCTGCTGCTGTTCGCCCTGCTCACCGGCTGGCTGGCCAAGCGCAACCTCGAGCGGGAGATCCAGCGCTTCCAGAGCGAGCAGACCCAGTCTGCGCAGGACACGCGCAACGCCGCCTGGGGCGAGCTGATCGAAAACAGCCTGCCGGGCGTAGATTCGCCCGAGGCCCTGCAGCGCGATGCCCTGCTCGACTGGTCGGAACGCTTGCGCCTGCCCCTGGCCCTGGACAATCCCCAGGGCCGGCGCATCGCCACCTCGGCTTTGATGACCGAACGCCTGCAGCGCCATCCCGATTTGTCTAACCGACTGCAGAGCGCAAAGCTCACGGATGGCCGCACTCTGTGGATTCTGCGGCCCGGCGGTCCGATGCCTGGGCCACGTCGTCCGCCGCCAGACGCCAATGCCCGCGATGGTCGTGAGCGCGAGATGCGCCCGCCCCCCTTCGTGCCCAACGAACCCTGGCTCTCCCCGCTGGGCGTGATCCTGCCACCCGCCTGGGCCGGTGGCGTGCCCGAACTGCTGATCGTGCTCGTGATGGTGTTCATCGCCGTGGCCGTGGGCGCCTGGCCCGTCGCCAACCGCCTCACGCGCCGCCTCAAGCAGCTGCGCCAGGGTGTGGAGCGCTTTGGCGAAGGCCAGTTGCAGCACCGCGTCGAGGTCGAAGGCAAGGACGAAGTGGCCGATGTGGCCCGCAGCTTCAACCAGGCCGCGCAGCGCATCGAAGAGCTGGTCACCTCGCACCGCAGCCTGCTGGCCAATGCCAGCCACGAACTGCGCTCGCCGCTGGCCCGCATGAAGATGGCCATCGCCATGCTGGACGATGTGCCGCCCGAACACGCCAACCGCCTGAAGGACGAGATCCAGCAGGACATCAACGAGCTCAACGGGCTGGTCGAGGAAGTGTTGCTGGCCAGCCGCCTGGACGCCCGCCCCACGCTCGATCTGCAGCCGGTGGACGTGCTGGGCCTGCTGATCGAAGAGGCCGGTCGTGTGGGCGCCGAGGTCGACACCGAACACCTGCCGCCAGCCCTGGCCGGCACACCGCTGCAGGCCGACGAACGCCTGCTGCGCCGCGCCGTGCGCAATCTGCTGGAGAACGCCCGCCGCTATGGCCGCACCGGCCCGGAGCCGGCAGCGGTCGAAGCTCGGCTGCGCATCAGCGCCACCCAGCGCCTGGAGATCCTGATCGATGACCGTGGCCCGGGCGTGCCCCCAGACCAGCGCGAACGCATCTTCGAGCCCTTCTACCGCATGCCGGGCCACGCCGAGCACGCCGGTGGTGTGGGGCTGGGCCTGAGCCTGGTGGCCCAGATCGCCCAGCGCCATGGCGGCGAGGTGCGATGCGAAGCCCGCGAGGGCGGCGGCAGCCGCTTCGTCATCGCACTGCCGATGCCTGCGGTGCCTGATGGCCGGGGCGCATCACGCCGTGGTGCTCAGGCCCGGAAGTAATCCCGGTACCAGGCCACAAAGCGGGCCACGCCTTCGCCGATGGGCACCACGGGATGCACACCGGTCCAGTCTTCCAGGCGGGCGGTGTCGGCATAGGTCGCCTCGACATCACCCGGCTGCATGGGCTGCAGGTCTTTCACGGCCTGTTGGCCCAGCGCCCCTTCGAGCGCGGCGATGAAATCCAGCAGGGCCACCGGCTCGCTGTGGCCGATGTTGAAGACGCGGTAAGGCGCCCATGAGGATGCCGCTGTCGGTGCGAGCCGGTCGAAGGTGTCATCGGGCTCAGGCACACGGTCCAGCGTAGCCACCACACCGGCCACGATGTCGTCGATGTAGGTGAAATCACGGCGCATCTGGCCATGGTTGAACACCTTGATCGCCTCACCCGCCAGGATGGCCCGCGCGAACAGCATCGGCGCCATGTCGGGCCGGCCCCAAGGGCCATACACCGTGAAGAAGCGCAGCCCTGTGGTCGGCAGGCCATACAGGTGGCTGTAGGTGTGCGCCATCAGCTCGTTGGCCT
>CALAKR010000355.1 GCA_937923225.1 uncultured Aquabacterium sp.
CATGCGCCAAAAGAGCGACTTTCCCACACCCTTCCCTGGCGCCGGCGGCGCCTCCTCCAGCGACGAGATTGCGCGCCTGCGCGTGCCGCCGCATTCCATCGAGGGTGAGCAATCCGTGCTGGGCGGCCTGCTGCTGGACAACTCTGCCTGGGACCGCGCGGCCGACCTGCTGACCAGCAGCGATTTCTACCGGCACGAGCACCAACTGATCTTCAACGCCATCCAGCAGTTGGTGAACGCCTCCAAGCCGGCCGACGTGATCACGGTGTTCGAGCAGTTGCAGATGCAGGGCAAGGGCAGTGAAGTGACCCTGGCCTATCTGAACTCGCTGGCGCAGAGCGTGCCCAGCGCGGCGAACATGCGCCGCTACGCCGAGATCGTGCGCGAGCGCGCCATCCTGCGCAAGCTGGTCACCGCCAGCGACGAGATCGCCACCAACGCCTTCAGCCCGGATGGCCGCTCGGTGTCGGACATCCTTGACGAGGCCGAAGCCAAGATCATGCGCATCGGCGAGGAAGGCAACAAGAACAAGCAAGGCTTCCACGCCATGGACGGCCTGGTGGTCGACCTGCTCGACCGCGTGCAGGAGCTGGCCGATAACGGCTCGGAAGACGTGACCGGCGTGCGCACGGGCTACTTCGAAATGGACAAGATGACGGCCGGCCTGCAAAAGGGCGACCTGATCATCCTGGCCGCACGCCCGTCGATGGGCAAGACCGCCTTTGCGCTGAACATCGGTGAGAACGTGGCCGTGAACGAGGGCCTGCCCGTGGCCATTTTTTCGATGGAAATGGGCGCCTCTCAGCTGGCACTGCGGATGGTGGGCTCCATCGGCCGCATCAACCAGCAGAACCTGCGCACGGGCCGCCTGAGCGACGACGAATGGGGCCGCCTGAGCGAGACGGTCGAGAAGCTGCGCACGGCCAACGTCTTCATCGACGAGACACCGGGCCTGTCGCCCAACGAACTGCGTGCCCGTGCACGCCGCCTGGCACGCCAGTTCGGCGGCACGCTGGGCCTGATCATCATCGACTACCTGCAGCTGATGAGCGGATCCGGCGGCAACGAGGAGAACCGCGCCACCGTGATCGGCGAGATCTCGCGGGGGCTGAAGGCCCTGGCCAAGGAGCTGCAGTGCCCGGTGATCGCGCTGTCGCAGTTGAACCGGTCGGTGGAAACACGCCCCGACAAGCGCCCGATGATGTCCGACCTGCGCGAATCCGGCGCCATCGAGCAGGATGCCGACGTGATCATGTTCATCTACCGCGACGAGTACTACAACAAGGAATCGAAGATCCCGGGCACGGCCGAGATCATCATCGGCAAGCAGCGTAACGGCCCCGTGGGCAGCCTGCACCTGGCCTTCCTGAAGTCGAACACACGCTTCGAGAACCTGGCGCCGGGCACCTACATCGGTGGCGGTGACGAATATTGATCGCCTGGGTTGATGGGCCTTTGCCGCACCATCACTGGCTCACTTGAACAAGCCGCGCAGCTTGTTCTTGATCTGCTCTTCGCGCGAAGGCTTGGGCGCACTGGCGCCTGAGGCCGCCGGCTCGGCGGGCTTGCCCAGCAGCTTGGCCTTGAGCTCATCTTCCAGCCGCCCCTTGAGGGTGTTCTGCAGCGAGCCCACGGCCACGTCGGACCACTGGATCTTCCAGTCCAGCGCATTGAAGGGGCCTGCGAGCTTCACCGGCACGGTCAGGCCCTTGAGCGCATCGATCTCGGCACCGCCCTGCCCCTTCACCGTGCCTGTCACCGTGGTGTTGACGGTGTAGTCCACACGCTGGCGCACCAAGTCCACGCTGCCCTCGCCGCCCAGCCTCAGGAAGGGGCTCTTGGCCGACAGATCCTTGTTGCGCGCCACGCCATCCTTGATCTGGAAGCTGGCCGACAGCTCGGTGAAGTCGGTCTTCTCGACCTGGCTGCTGCGTTGCACCTCATCGCTCTTGCCACCCAACCCACTCAGACGGGCCTTGGCATCGCGCAAGGACTTGGCCAGGTTGATGCCCTTGACGGCGCCATCGCGCAGCAGCAAGGAAGCCGTGCCATCCAGCCCCGAGGTGAGCTGGGGCACGGTTCGCCCGCCGGTGTTCACATCCCACTTGAGCTGGCCGCGTCCTTCCAGCACATCCTTGCCCGCCACATCCTTCAGCAAGGCGTTGATGTCCACGTTCTCTGCCGTGCCGCGCAAGGCCAGCTTCTGGTTCGCGCCGGCCTGGGCGTTGCCTTGCGCCTGCAAGCGCCCGCCCCAGGCGCCGCCAGACAGGTTCTGCAGCGTCAGTCGCCCTTGCTCAAGGGTGGCCAGCAGTCTGGCATCGCTGATGCGGTACTGGCGCACGGCCAGTTGCCCGGCCGAGAGCTCGAAGCGCCCATCCACCAGGGACAGCGCCGACAGGTCCACCGGCGCATCACCGCTCGAAGGCGAACTTGCAGACTTGGCGACCTGAGCCGGGCCGGCATCGGCACCAGAGGCCGGCTTGGCCACGGCACCAGGCTTGGCCGATGCCGCTGGCGCGGGCAGCAGGCGATTGAGGTCCAGCGACGTGAAGCTGGCCACCGCCTGCATCTTGGGCACGCCATCGCCCATCTTGGCCGCGCCCTTGGTGTCGAACGGATTGGCATTGAGCTGGCCCTTCAGGCTCCAGGAGGCCTGGCCTCCTGCCTTGCCCTCCACCTCACCTTGGACGGCGGCCTGACCGGTGGCCTGGATCTGCAGCTCAGGCAGCGAGGGCTCCTGCACCGTGGCCTGCAGCGTGAAGCCTTGCAAGGCCACCTCGCGCGCTGGCGCCTGCACATCCAGATCGGCCTGCGTGCGCCCCTTGATTTCCCGTGTGCCGCCCTCGCCGGCCATGCGCACGGTGAAGTCCAGGGCCAGGGCTGGCACCTTGAAGCGCTGAAACCCGCCGGAAGGCGCATCGCTCTTGAACGTCGCATCCACCGCCGTCGGACCCACCAGCGACACATTCCCTTCCAGCGCGCTGCCCCGGATCTCACGGCCCTTCACGGCCAGCTCCGACCAATTGAGTTCGGCATTGAGCGGTTGCCCGCCCTGCCGCGCCACCACCTTGGTAGCCAGCTTGTACAGCTGCAGCGACTGGACGGCCGGGTCGTACTCGAAGCGCTCCAGGCTGAGCCGGGCATTCTCTACCACCAGCCACACCAGTTGAGCACTGCCGTCGATGGACAGGCCCTGCGCTTGCGCAGCACCCTTGGCACCATCCCAGCGCAAGGCATCGGCCTTGAGCGCAGCCTTCACCTGCCGTGCACCCAATGCATCGCCTTCAACGTCCAGGGCCAGCTTGTCGACCAGCACGGTGTTCTGGGCCAGTTGAGGCGTCAAGGACAGGCTGCCCCGCACCCCGATCGATGCAGGCGAAGGCTTGCTCAACACGGCCTCCGCCTTGAGCTGGATATCCGTCTGCAGCCCGTCGGCCAGCCGGCCGCTGTCGAAGTTCTGCAGCACCACCTTGCCCTGCACGCCCGTCTTGCGGTCATCAACCTCTAGGGAGACGTCCTTGAGCGCGATGCCCGCTACCTCGAAGGCCACGGGCTCGCCGGGCTGATCGTCTTCTGGCCGGGGCTCGTCATGGGGCTTGAGCAGGTCATCGATGTTGCTGCGCCCCTGCGCGTCACGCGCATAGCGCAGGGAAACGCCATGGGCCTGCACACGGTTCACGCGCAACTGCCTTTGCAGCAGCGGCAAGGCCTGCACCGACAGCTCCAGCCCTTCGGCCGAGGCAAAGGCCTGCTCGCGCTGATGCTCGCTCAGGCGCACCTGGCTGAGCTTGACGTGCAGGCTGGGCCACAGCCCCAGGCTGATGGGGCCCTGCAGCACCAGGGTGCGCTGGTAGTCGGTGCGCACCTTGTCGATGA
>CALAKR010000356.1 GCA_937923225.1 uncultured Aquabacterium sp.
ACGAACTGCGAGAGGTTGGACAGCAGGTTGGCCGCATTGGCGATGACCTTCTGCGGCTGCTCTGGCGCCAGCGGGGGTGAAATCAAGGGGTCACGCTGCACGGTCAGCATGGTGTCCACGAAAAGCCGGTAGCCCTTGGCCGTGGGAATGCGCCCCGCCGAGGTGTGCGGACTGGCGATCAGGCCCAGGTCCTCCAGATCGGCCATCACATTGCGGATGGTGGCGGCGGACAGGTCTAACCCTGACGCCCGCGACAGCGTGCGCGAGCCCACGGGCTGCCCGTCGGCGATGTAGCGCTCGACCAGGGTTTTCAGGAGGAGTTTGGCGCGGTCTTCCAGCATGTCGTTTCATTCTAGAGCGTCGCCGTGCCGTCATGCCCCTGTGGTGTAATTCCAGACATGCCCCAATTGCCCTGCCGCTTCCGTCACGCCGCCCTGGTGGGCAAGTACCACGCGCGTGGTATCCGGCCTGTTCTGGAGGATGTCGCCCACCTGCTGGCACGCGCCGGCCTGGATGTGTCGCTGGAGCTGGAAACCGCGCAGAACACGGGCATGACAGACTACCCCGCCCTCTCGGTGCAGGACATCGGCAAGCAGTGCGACGTGGCCGTGGTACTTGGGGGCGACGGCACCATGCTGGCCATCGCGCGCGAGCTGGCCCCGTTTGACATCCCGCTGATCGGCATCAACCAGGGCCGCCTGGGCTTCATCACCGACATCCAGCACAAGGAAATGGCCACCGCCCTGCCCTTGATGCTCAGCGGCCAGTACGAAGAGGAAAAGCGCGCCATGCTGGCCGGCGCCGTGCTGCGCCCTAACCGCGACGGCGGCGTCGACACCATCTACGAAGGCTTCGCGATCAACGAAGTGGTCGTGAGCCGTGGTGCCACCGCCAGCATGGTCGAGCTGCGCGCCGAGGTCGATGGCCAGTTCGTGGCCAACTACCGCGCCGATGGCCTGATCGTGGCCTCGCCCACCGGCTCCACCGCGTACTCGCTGTCGGCCGGCGGCCCCATCATCCACCCCGGGCTGGGCGGCTGGGTGGTGGTGCCGATCGCCTCGCACACGCTGTCGAACCGGCCGATCGTGGTGCCGGATTCGGGCACCATCACCATCGAGATCGTGGCGGCCAAGGACGCGAGCATGAACTTCGACATGCAGAGTCTGGCCAGCCTGCTGCCCGGCGACCGCGTGACGGTGCGCCGATCGGCCCACCGGGTGCGCTTCCTGCACCCCAAGGGCTGGAACTATTACGCCACCTTGCGCCGCAAGCTGCGCTGGAATGAAGGAGTGAGCTGATGCTGCGCCGCCTGACCCTGCGGGATTTCGTGATCGTCACGGCCCTGGAAGTGGATCTGGGCGCCGGCTTCACGGCCCTGACCGGCGAGACCGGCGCGGGCAAGTCCATCCTGATCGACGCGCTGCAACTGGCCCTGGGCAGCCGCGGCGATGCCGGCGTGGTGCGTGAAGGCGCGGCGCGTGCGGACATCACCGCCGAGTTCGAGCCCTCCGCCCGCTTGATCGCGCGCCTGGCGCCCTGGCTGGAAGAAGCCGGCTTCGATGCCATCGACGACGAGCAACCCGCCCTGCTGCTGCGCCGTGTGGTCGATGCGCAAGGCAAGAGCCGCGCATGGATCAACGGCAGCACCGCCACCGTGGCCCAACTGCGCGAGCTGGGTGAGCACCTGGTCGACATCCACGGCCAGCACGCCTGGCAGAGCCTGACCCGTGCCGACTCGGTGCGCGCGCTGGTGGATGCGCAGGCCGGCGTGGACACCACTGCGCTGCAAGCCGCCTGGGCCACCCGCCGCGACGCCCAGCGCCGGCTGGACGAAGCCAAGGCCCGCCAAGCCAGCCTGGACAGCGAACGCGAGCGCCTGCAGTGGCAGATCACCGAGCTGGACAAGCTCAACCCCGGCGCCGCCGAGTGGCCCGAGCTGAACGCCGAGCACCAGCGACTGGCGCATGGCCAGGCCATCCTGGACGCGGCGCAACTGGCCTTGAACGCCGTGTCCGATGCCGATGACAGCGCCGACAGCCTCACGTCCCGCGCCATCCACGCATTGGAAGACGTGGCCGACGTGGAGCCCAACCTGGGCAACGCCTTGGAAGTGCTGCGCAGCGCCCAGGCCCAACTGCAGGATGCCGCCCACAGCCTGAACGCCGCGCTGCGTCACACCGAGCTGGACCCGGATCGCCTGGGCGAGCTGGACGCGCGCCTCTCGACCTGGATGGGCCTGGCCCGGCGCTACCGCAAGACGGCCGACGAACTACCCACCACCCTGCAGGCCTGGAAGGACGAACTGGCCGAGCTGGACGCCGCCGCCGACCTGGAAGGCCTGGCCCGTGAGGCCGACAAGGCCCACGCCGCCTGGCTGAAGGTGGCGCAGGCCGTATCGCGCCAACGTGCCAAGGCTGCGCCCCAGCTGGCCGCCAGCGTCACCCAGGCCATGCAGTCGCTGGGCATGGCCGGCGGCCGCTTTGAAGTCGCGTTGACCGCCCAGCCCGAGCCGCAGGCCTATGGCCTGGAATCAGCCGAGTTCCTGGTGGCCGGCCACGCGGGCAGCACGCCGCGCCCGCTGGGCAAGGTCGCATCCGGTGGTGAGTTGTCGCGCCTGGCACTGGCCATTGCCGTGACCACCTCGCAGCAGGCAGGCAGGGACGAACAGGTCGACACGCTGATCTTCGACGAGATCGATTCCGGCGTGGGCGGCCAGGTGGCCGACACCGTGGGCCGACTGATGCAGCAACTGGGCGAAGGCCGCCAGGTGCTGGCCGTGACCCACCTGGCGCAAGTGGCCGCCAGCGCGCATCACCACCTGGTGGTGAGCAAGGCGCTGCAAGGCGGCACCACCACCAGCAACATCCGCCCCGTGGACGGCGATGCCCGTGTGCACGAAGTAGCCCGCATGCTGGGCGGCAGCATCACCGACACCAGCCGAGCGCACGCGCAGGCCATGCTGACGCAAGCGCATGAAGCGGCTGTGACCGATCAGGCCGCTGCCGGTGCGTCTTCGCGTACCGGCAAGGCCGGCGGCAAACGCCGGGAAGCGGCATGAGCGCCGCGCTTGACATCGTCCTGCTGACCGGCATGTCCGGCTCGGGCAAGTCCATCGCCCTGAACGCGCTGGAAGACGCCGGCTACTACTGCGTGGACAATCTGCCGCCCGAACTGCTCACCCAACTGCTCACGCTGGAGCGCCAGCGTGCCAGCGAAGATCCCAGCCGCACTCGCCGCCTGGCCGTGGCCGTGGACGCGCGCAGCGCCAAATCACTACACCACCTGCTGCCCGTGCTGGACAACCTGCGCACCGAAGGCACGGTGGTGCGCCCGCTGTTCCTGGATGCGAGCAACGAGGCACTGCTTCGGCGCTTCTCGGAGACGCGGCGGCCACACCCGCTGTCGCCGCAGGCCTCTCAGCATAGCAACGCCAACGGTGACACCGCTGCCATGCCTCTGGACGACGATTCGGCCCAGGCGCTGATGGACACCATCGAGCGCGAGCGTGAACTGCTGGAGCCGCTGCGCGAACGCTCGGCCATCATCGACACGACCCTGCTGCGCCCCGCGCAACTGCGCACCTGGGTACGCCACACCGTGCAGGCCCTGCCCTCGCGGCTGACACTGGTGTTCCAGTCCTTCGCGTACAAGCATGGCGTGCCGCTGGACGCGGACTTCGTGTTCGATTCGCGCATGCTGCCCAACCCGCACTACATCAAGGAGCTCAAGCCCTTGACGGGGCGGGATCAGCCGGTGATCGACTACCTTCGCGAGCAGCCCGAAGCGGGCGAATTGATCGCGCAGATCGAGGCCTTCCTGCTGCGCTGGCTGCCTGCGCTGGAAAGTGATCAGCGCAGCTATGTGACGGTGGCCATCGGCTGCACTGGCGGGCAACACCGCTCGGTGTACTGCGTGGAGCAACTGGTGCAGCGCTTCGCGGGCCGCAACGTGGTACTGGCCCGCCACCGCGAGCAGGACGGGCGCTGAGCCCGCCCCTCCCGCCGCTCAGCGGGCCTGCGCCGCAGCGTCGCGCAGCGCCTTCTTGAGCTGCTCACCGATCTCCGGCTTGCCCACGAAGGGATCCGTCGGGTTGCGCACCTGCACCACATCCTCCAGGCGCGTCTGCACCATGGCCAGGGCCTGGGGGTGGGTGTAGAGGTAGAACTGCCCCTTCTCCACGCCATCGAACACCAGGTTGGCCACGTCGGTGGCCGTGAGGCGGCCGGAGGTGACGGCCTTGCTGCTCATCACCTGCGCGATCATCTGGCTGGCCGTGGGCTTGGCATCGCTACGCAGCTCTTCGGGGCGGTTGCGATGCGACTGGTGGATGCCGGTGGGCACGAAGTACGGACACAGCACCGAGGCGCTGACCTGATCCGTCACCAGGGCCAGATCCTGATACAGCGTTTCGCTCAGGCTGACCACGGCATGCTTGCTCACGTTGTAGGCGCCCATGTTGGGGGCGTTGAGCAGGCCCGCCATTGAGGCCACGTTGACGATGTGCCCCGTCCAGGCCGGATCCTTGCGCGCGGCTTCCAGCATCAGCGGCGTGAAGATGCGCACGCCGTGGATCACGCCGAACAGGTTCACGCCCAACACCCACTCCCAGTCGCGCTGGGTGTGTTCCCAGATCAGGCCGCCATGGGCCACGCCGGCGTTGTTGACCACCAGGTGCGGCACGCCGAAGCGCTCCAGACACAGGTCGGCCAGGGCCTGGATGTCTTCCGCGCGCGAGACATCGCCGCGCAGCGAGACCACCTTGGCGCCCGTCTTGCTGAGCTCCGCCACCGCGGCGTCCAGCGCGTCGGCCTGCACATCGGTCAGGACCAGGTTCATGCCGCGCGAGGCGCCCAGACGGGCCAGCTCCAGCCCGAAGCCGCTGCCGGCGCCAGTGATCACGGCCGTGCGGCCTGCTTTGAGTTCCAGTGTGGACATGGGTGATTGCCTTTCTTGAAAGGGATCAGCTCAGCTTGACGAGCTGCTTGCCGAAGTTCTTGCCCTTGAGCAGGCCCAGGAAGGCCTCGGGCGCGCTGGCGATGCCATCGGCCACGGATTCGCGGAACTTCATCTTGCCGGTGGCGACCATGCCGCCCAGCTCCTTGGTGGCATCGGGCCACACCTCGGGGTGCTCGCTCACGATGAAACCTTCGATCTTCAGGCGCGAGATCAGGATCAGCGAGGGGTTGGCCAGCGGCAGCGGCTGGCCATCGTAGCCGGCGATCATCCCGCACATGGCGATGCGGCCGAAGGCATTCATGCGCAGCATCACGGCGTCCAGGATCATGCCGCCCACGTTCTCGAAGTAGCCGTCGATGCCATTGGGCGTGGCGGTCTTGAGCGCAGCGTAGAAGGCCTTGGGCTCCTTGTGCTCCTTGTAGTCAATGCAGGCGTCGAAGCCCAGCTCATCGACCACGTAACGGCACTTGTCGGCACCGCCGGCCACGCCCACCACGCGGCAGCCACGGGCCTTGGCCAGTTGGCCCACCACGCTGCCCACCGCGCCGCTGGCGGCACTGACGACCACCGTCTCGCCTTCCTTCGGGTTGATGATCTTGACCAGGCCGTACCAGCCCGTCACGCCTGGCATGCCCACCGAGCCCAGGTAGGCCGACAGCGGGATGTGCGTGGTGTCGACCTTGTGGATGGCGCCGCGCACATTGGCGTCGACCACCGAGTACTCCTGCCAGCCGCCCATGCCCAGCACCTTGTCGCCCACGGCGAACTTGGGGTGCTTGCTCGCGACCACTTCGCCCACCGTGCCACCGATCATCACGTCGTTCAGGGGCTGGGGCTGCGCGTAGCTCTTGCTCTCGTTCATGCGGCCGCGCATGTACGGATCGAGCGACAGGAAGTGGTGGCGCACCACCACCTGCCCATCGGCCAGCTCGGCCTGAGAAGGCACGGGCAGCTCGACCAGCTTGAAGTTGTCGGTGGTGGCTTCGCCCTGGGGGCGCGAGGCCAGTTGGATCTGGCGGTTGATCAGGCTCATGGGGTGTCTCCTACGCAGTGTGTTGCGGGGTTGTTCGGTGAGTGTCCCTGGTCGGGTGCTCAGTCGGATCCGGGGCCTTGCAGGATCGGCTTGGCCGCGGGGCGCGCCTCCCGGCCCGAAATGGGCAAGGCGCGCAGGAACTTGAAGGTGGCGGTGGCATGAGCGCACAGCTCGCCGTCGCCACCGAGGACTCGGCCTTCACAGAAGGCCAGCTTGGCCGTGCTGTGCAGGATGCTGCCGTGGGCCGTGAGGAGGCCCAGGCCGGGGCGCATGAAGCTGGTCTTCATCTCCAGCGTGACCAGGCCCGGCCCGCCATCGGGCAGGTGGCGGTGGATGCTGCGTGCGGCATGCGCCATGACCACATCGAGCAAGGTCATCAGCACGCCGCCGTGGGCCACGCCGAAGGAGTTG
>CALAKR010000357.1 GCA_937923225.1 uncultured Aquabacterium sp.
CACTTCGTGTGCGGCCTGTGCAACCCGCCGGCTCGCGCCGGCAAGGGCAAGGCTGCCGGTGGCATCCAGATGCACTGAACCCAGTTTTCTCCGCTTGTCTCCTCCTGGCGCGCGACCGAAAGTTGCGCTTTCAACGGGCCCCTGATCGGGGCCCTTTTTTTCGCCATCGCTGCATGACGATGAATCAAGCCGGCATGTGGTTCACTTCCACGGAGATGTGCACCAGCTCTTCATGCACCCGCAGCAGGCGTTTGAAATCCTCGGGTTGCGCATCAGCCTGTGCGGTCCTCAGGGACAGGATGCAGGCGTAGCGCCCCGGGCCCACACGCCAGACGTGCAGGTCGCACAGCTGCGCGGCGATGGGGCCTTCCTCGATGGCTTCGCGGATCTCATCCACCACGGGCGAGTCCATGTCGGCGTCGAGCAGGCCGCGCGCTGTCTCCTTGAGCAGCCCTACGGCCCACACGGTGATCAGCACCGCGCCCACCAGGCCCATCACCGGATCCAGCCAGGTCAGGCCCCACAGCTTGCCGCCGAACAAAGCCGCAATCGCCAGCACCGAGGTTGCGGCATCGGCCACCACATGCAGATAGGCCGCGCGCAGGTTGAGGTCGTCATGCTCACCACCGTGGTCGTGATGGCCATGCCCGTGATGATGGTGACCATGCCCGTCATGGCTGTGGTGGTGATCGTGCCCACCGCGCAGCAGCCACGCACAAGCCAGGTTCACCAGCAAGCCGATCGCCCCGATGGCCAGGGCCTCGTCGTAGTGGATGGCGGTGGGCGTGATCAAGCGCTCGACCGACTGCCACACCATCAGCACGGCCACACCCACCAGCAGGATCGCACTGGTGTAGCCCCCCAGCACCTCGATCTTCCAGGTGCCGAAGGTGAAGCGCTGGTCACGCGCCAGACGCCGCGCCGCCGCGTAGGCCGCCACGGACAGGCCCAGCGCCACGGCATGCGAGCTCATGTGCCAGCCATCGGCCAGCAGCGCCATCGAGCCGAACACCCAGCCGCCAACGATCTCGGCCACCATCATCACGGCGGTGAGCAGCAAGGCCCAGCGCGTGTTGCGCTCGGCCAGCGGGTTGGCGCGGTCGAACACGTGAGGGTGCTGACAGGCAGGAACGACGATGGGGTTGCTCATGGGTTAAGGCTCAAACATACTCCCCCCCAGTATATTCATCCAAGCACTACAATGCGCTCATGGCACACACCGTGACAGGGAAAAACCGCCTCATCACCCGCGTCCGCCGCATCAAGGGGCAGGCCGATGCGCTGGAGCGCGCCCTTGCTGAAGAAGGCGATTGCCTGGCCGTGCTGCAGCAGATCGCAGCCATCCGCGGGGCCGTCAACGGGCTGATGACCGAGGTGCTCGAAGGCCATGTTCGCGAGCATCTGGGCGCAGAGGGCCTCACGCCTGCACAGCGGCAGGATGAGGTCGATGCTTTGCTGGGCGTGCTGCGCTCTTACCTGAAGTAAGGCGCTGACGTGAGGCGCCTCAGGCGCGCATGTACACCGCTCGGCCCGGGTAGGTGTCCAGCGCGGCCTGCCCTTGTGGCGTCACATCGGCGGGCTCGAAACCCTGCCCTCGCCAGAATGCCACGGTGTCATTGACGGACACCAGCGCCAGCCCGGCCAGATGCCATGCCAGCGCCTGCGCACGTGCGTGCGCCACCAAGGCTTGCGCCACGCCACGCCCGCGCAGGGCCCGGCCAATGGCCAGATCGTGCAGATAAAGAGCATCGGCCTGCGGGTGATGCGCAAAGGCGCCACCCAAAGGAGAGACCTTGCCCAGCAAGGTTCGGTAGCCCACCAGGTAGGCACCGGGCACATCCGTGCCCGGATCTACCGCCACCCAGGCCGTGTCGGGACAGGCATGCAGGCGCGCGGCCAGCAGCAAGGCAGGCTCATTCATGTCGGGGGGATAGCACTGCGCCTGAACCTCGACGATGGCGTCGAGATCATCAGGCCGCATGGCACGCACCACGACCGAGCCCACCATCAGCGTGCCGCCGCCTTCAAGGCATCGATCAATTGCGCCACCTGCCCCTCGGTATGGGCCGACGACAGCGAGATGCGCAGCCGCGCGGAGCCCTTCGGCACCGTGGGCGGACGAATGGCCGGCACCCACACACCGGACCGGTCCAGCGCGTTCATCACCAGCAGCGCAGCCTCGTTGCGGCCGATCACCAGAGGCTGGATGGCCGTGTCGGAGGGCCACAGATCCCAGGGCACGACTTTGTCCAGCCCTTGGCGCAGTTGCTCACGCAGCGCGGCCAGATGCGTGCGCCGCCAGCCCTCTGTGGCGATCAGGCCTACCGCGGCACGCAGCGCCTCGGCAATCATCGCCGGGGCGGCCGTGGCGAACATGTAGGTGCGCGCTTTTTGCATGATCCACTCGACCACATCGGGGTGACCCGCCACAAAGGCACCCGCCACGCCGGCCGCCTTGCCCAGGGTGGCCATGTAGACCAGCCGATCAAGCCTGCCCTGCCACTCAGGGGCCACGCCATGCAGGGTGGCGATGCCCCAGTGCGCCAGCGTGCCCTCGCCATGGGCGCCCAGGACACCGAAGCCATGCGCATCGTCGATCACCAGCCAGGCATCGTGCCGCTCGCACATGACCAGCAGCGCGGGCACGTCGGCGATGGTGCCGTCCATGCTGAACACCGCGTCGGTGATCACCAGCTTGCGCTCGGCCGTGCTGTCGGCCAGGGCCTGCTCCATCGCGGCCAGATCACCGTGCGGCAGGATGTGGATGTCGGCCCGCGACAGGCGTGCGCCGTCGATCAGGCAAGCGTGGTTCAGCGCATCGGAGAAGATCGCATCGCCCTTGCCCACCAGGGCCGGCACCAGGCCCACGTTGGCGGCGTAGCCCGCGTAGAAATACAGCGCACGCGGCAGGCCCACCAGGCGGGCCAGTTCTTCTTCCAGCGCCTCATGCGCGGGGCTGTGGCCGCACACCAGTGGCGAGGCCGTGGCGCCCACGCCGTAGCGGCTGGCTGCCTCCTGCGCGGCGGCGATCACCATGGGGTGCTGCGACAGGCCCAGGTAGTCATTGCTGCCGAAGGACAGGCGCTGCTGCCCGTTGATCAGGTAGGTGGTGCCGCGCAGATGCTCCTGATCCGGCGCCAGATCCTGCGGTGGCACAGCGGGCGCCACGACGCGACGCCGCCGCAGCAGGTGGGCCTGGGCCAGGGATTCGAGTTCTTGGTCAAACACGGGTGGTTTCCCGCCGGCATGGGCCGGGATTCGGACAAACCCCAAGGTTACCAGCCCTGGAGCGCTCAAACGCTCAGGCCAGACAGGGCCCCAGCCGGGCCACCGCCTCCTCGATCTGGGCGGGTGACAGCGTCACGAAAGACAGGCGCAGCGCATTACGCTTGACGGTGTCGTTCGACGAGAAGAACGGCGCGCCAGGCACATAGGCCACCCCGGCTTCCACCGCACGCGGCAAGCGTGCCAGCGTGTCCACGTGCTCAGGCGCCTCCACCCAGAAGAACATGCCACCCGGCGGCACCTGCCAGCAGCAATCGCGCGGCAGGTAGGTGGCCAGCGCATGGGCCATCACGTCACGCTGCAAGCGGTAGCGTTCGCGCACCTGGTGCAGATGCGCCTCCAGATCGAAGCCGCCTTGCAGCAGTTCCAGGATGAGGCGCTGGTTCAGGCCCGGTGTGTGCAGATCGCAAGCCTGCTTGGCCTGCAGCAGTTTGCTGGGCAAGGCGCGGGCGGCATCGCTTTCGCCACCCGGCATCACCATGTAGCCCACGCGCAGACCAGGCGACAGCACCTTGGAGAACGTCCCCAGGTAGACCACCTGCTGGGGCGCACGGCTGGCCACGGGGGCCGGCGGCGGTACGTCATACCAAAGTGCACCATAGGGATCGTCCTCGATCAGCAGCGTGTGGCCGCGCGGCAAGGCCTGGCCCAGGGCCTGGCGGCGTGCCTCGCCCAGGCACTGTCCACCGGGGTTCTGGAAGTTGGGGATCAGGTAGGCCACGGCGGCGCCGGGATCACCCGCCAGTTCATCGGCCAAGGGGCCCTCGGCATCGGCGGCCCACGCTTGCATCACCGGGCCATAGGGCGTGAAGGCCTGCAGCGCGCCCAGGTAGGTGGGCTGCTCCACCAGCACGCGCGCGCCCTCATCCAGCAGCACCTTGCCCAGCAGATCCAGCCCCTGCTGGGAACCCGTGGTGATCAGCACGTGCGCGGGGTCGATGCGCCAGCCTGGGCGGGACAGGTGCTCGGCCACCCATTCCCGCAGGCCGGGCAGCCCTTCGCTGCCGGCGTACTGCAGCGCGGCGGCCCCCTGCGTGCCCAGCACATGGTCGCTGGCACGGCGGATGGCCTCGACAGGAAAGGCCTCAGGCGCGGGCAGGCCACCTGCCATCGACAGGATGCCCGGCCGCTCGGTCACCTTGAGGATGTCGCGGATGGCCGAGGGGTTCATGCGCTGTGTGCGGGCTGCCAGGGCGAAGCTCATGGGAAGGTCCTCAGGGGTGCTTGTATGTTGTCCGTCTTCATGGCACTCTAGCCATCACACCAGTACAGAACCAATACAGATGACCAGTTCAGAGTGCTGACTGTGCTGGTCTCAGCACCAATACAGACCACGCCCTTCGATACGATGAGCGCTATCCCCAGCACCTTATCCCGCGACAGCGACCAGCCCCTGGCCGAGCAACTGGCAGGCCGCTTCGCCGAGATGATCCGCCAGCATCGCCTGCCTGCCGGCTCACGCCTGCCCTCGGTACGCGCCTGTGCCCAAACGCACGGGGTGAGC
>CALAKR010000358.1 GCA_937923225.1 uncultured Aquabacterium sp.
TCAGATTGCAGGGATGTCGATCTCGCCGGTGAAGACGGTCTGGGCGGGGCCGGTCATCAGCACGGGCTGGCCGGGGCCGGCCCACTGGATGGTCAGGCGGCCGCCGCGCGTGTCCACATCCACGGTGTCGTCCAGCCAGCCCAGGCGGATGCCGGCCACCACGGCGGCGCAGGCGCCCGTGCCGCAGGCCAGGGTTTCGCCAGCGCCGCGCTCGTACACGCGCAGGCGGATGTGGTTGCGCGCCACCACCTCCATGAAGCCGGCGTTGACGCGGCGAGGGAAGCGCTCGTGGGCTTCCACCTGCGGGCCGACCTCGTCGACCGGAGCATGCTCGCAGCTGTCCACGCGCTGCACGGCGTGCGGATTGCCCATGGACACCACGGCCACCTCGACGGGGAAATTGCCCAGGGCCAGCGGCCACAGTTCGCATCCGTTAACGAGGCGTGGCGTGAGGCCGTTGGGGTTGAAGGGCACGCGTGCGGGGTCGAGCACGGGGGCGCCCATGTCCACGGTGACGCGGCCATCGGCCTGCAGGCGCGGTTCGATGATGCCGGACACGGTCTGCACGCGGATGGTGTCCTTGCCCGTGAGGCCGGTGTCGTGCACGAAGCGGGCGAAGCAGCGCGCGCCGTTGCCGCACTGCTCGACCTCGCTGCCGTCGGCGTTGACGATGCGGTAGGTGAAATCGGTACCGGTGGCCGCCGAGCCGGGCTCCACGATCAGGATCTGGTCAGCACCGACGCCGAAGCGGCGGTCGGCCAGGTAGCGGTACTGGGCCTCGCTGAGGGCCAGCGGGCCGGCGGTGGCGTCCAGCACGACGAAGTCGTTGCCGGCGCCGTGCATCTTGGTGAAACGCAGCTTCATGGCGGTGATTATCCGCCCTCTGGCTGGCCCCGGGAAACGCAGGGCCGCCCCAAGTTTCCTGGTTCCCCCTCGGGGGGCGGGCCGCGTGTCAGCCCGGCCCTGGGGGCTCCATCAAATCGGCGTGCGGCTTCTGCTGCGGCGCGGGGCCAGCCACCGGTCCAGCCCGGCCAGGAACTCGGGCAGCTTGATCGGTTTGGTCCAGAACTCGTCGAAGCCGGCCTCGAGTGCGCGGTTGCGTTCGTTGAGCATGGCCGCGGCGGTGAGCGCGATGCAGGGGCTGGGGCGGCCGCGGTACTCGCGCAGGCGCTTGAGCACGGCGTAGCCATCGCCATCGGGCAGCTGCAGATCGAGCAGCACCAGGTCGAAACGCTCGGCCGCGATGGCGGCCAGGCCCTCCTGCACGTTGGACGCCACGGCCAGCTCCACCGCCGGGCGCAGGGTCAGGCATTCGCGCACCAGCAGCACGTTGCTGGGGTTGTCTTCCACGTACAGGATGCGGCCCTGCAAGGTGATGTCCACGGTGAGCTGGGGCGGGCGGGGCGCCAATGTGATGTCGGCGGTGGGCGCGAAGGCGGGCTCGGACGGGGGCGCGTGCGGCAGGCCGACCACGAAGGTGGTGCCCTGACCAGCCTCGCCCTCGATGGCCTGCAGGTGGCCGCCCATGGCGTGCAGCGACTGGCGGGCGATGGCCAGGCGCATGCCTGAGCCGCCCTGCAGGGCATTGAGCTCCTGCGAGGCGGGGTCGAAAAGCTGTTCGCGCTGGGCGGGCGGCAGGGCCGGGCCCTGGCCGTGCAGGCGCAGGGTGACCTCGCTGCTGGCCGGCTCGATCGACAGGGTGACGCGCGCGCCCGAGGGGCTGGTATGCACCGCGTGGCCGCACAGGTAGACCAGGGCCTGCTTGAGCAGGCGCCGGTCGGCCACGACGGTGGGCCAGGGGCCGGCGGTGACCGCCTCGAAGCGCACCTGGCGCGTGGCGGCCTGCTGCTCGACCAGGGGTTGCAACTCGCCGATCAGATCCCGCAGGGGCACGGTCTGCGTCTCGATCTTCTGCGCACCGGACTGGATGCGCGACAAGTCCATCGCGTCGTTGACCAGCTCCATCAGGTGCCAGCCGGCTTTTTCGATCTCCTGCAGGTAGTCGTCCTGCTGGGCGGCGCCGGGTGCCTGTGCGCCGTTGGCGCTGTTGCGCATCAGCTGGACGAAGCCGAGCAAAGCGTTCAGGGGCGAGCGCAGTTCGCCGCCGATGCGCGCGGCCAGCGGCTCGGCGCCGGCGGCATCGGCGTTGGACGCCAGGGGCGCGCGCCCCGGGCCCGTGACGAGGGGCTTGGCAGGTGGCGGAACCTGCAGTTCATGGCGGGCGGCCTCGGCCTTGTGCTGCACGGTGATGTCGATGCACAGGCCTTCGCCGCGGATCACGGTGCGGCGGGCATCGCGGTCTACCGTGCCCATCCACACCACGTGGCGCGACAGGCCGTCCAGGCCCTGCCATTGCAATGAGACTTCGAGCTGGTCGTCCGCGGTGATGAGGGCTAGTTCGAGTGCTTCTCGCTGGCTGGCCGGCAGGCACATCTCCATCAGCCAGGCGGCGGCCGGGTAGGGCTGCACGGTGGCGCCCAGCAGGCGGTACATGGCGTCGTCGAAAGTGAAGCCCTCGCGCAGGTCGTAGCGCCAGTGGCCCACGCCGGTGGCGCCGGCCATCAGGGCCAGGCGCTGGTGGGTCTGGGCCATGCGGGCCTCGTCGCGGCGGCGATCGGTCACGTCCACCTGGGTGCCCACCAGCTGGGTGACACGGCCGGTGGCGTCGGCCTGGCTGGCCCAGTTGATCAGCACGCGGCGCAGGCGGCCATCCGGCGGGGTGATGGCGCATTCGAGCTGGCCCACCGTGGGCTGGGCCTGGCTGGCCTGCAGGCGTGCGGCCATCTCCTGGCGCTGGCCGGGGTGGATCCAGCCCAGCCAGGCCGTGAGCGTCAGGCTGCCTTGGGTGGGCTCCAGCCCGTGGATCTGGGCGCTGCGGTTGTCCAGCAGCAAGGTCTGTTCACCGAGGTCGAGCTCCCACAGGCCCAGGCCGGTGGCCTGCGTGGCCAGGTGCAGTTTGGCGTCCAGATCGTGCAGGCGGCGGGTGTTTTGGGCCAGGTCGCTCACATCCTGTGTGGCGCCGAGCAGGCCGACGATGGTGCCGGTGTTCTTGTCGTCGCGCAGCGGGGACATGTGCAGGCGCAGACGGCGCTGGCGGCCATCGGGCGGGGTCGTGCGGAAGGTGATGTCGGCCGGCTGGCCCAGCGTGATCACGCCGACGATGGCCTGGTCGACCGCGGAGGCGTCTTCCGGATGCACCCAGCCCTGCAGGGTGGCAGCGGGCAGCGTGTGGGTGTGCGAGGGCAGGCCGTGCTGCGTCACGCTGCGCTCGTCCATCGAGATGATGCCGCGCGCCAGATCCCATTCCCAGATGCCGACCTCGCCGGATTCGGTGGCCAGGCTCAGGCGCTGCGAGGTGAGCAGTTGCTGGCGCAGGTGGATTTCGCGCTGGCGGCGCTCGGAGGCCAGGCGCTGGCGCGAGCGCAGCAGCTCAATGCCCAGCGAGAGTTCGTCGGCCATGCGCTGCAGCAACACCACGCGCGAAGGCGCCACGCGGTCCACCCCGTCGCAGGCCATCAGCAGCACGGCCTGGACATCGTCGTCGGCGCGCAGGGGCAGGGCGATCAGGGCCTGGGCGTTGAGCGTGGGGCGGGCCTTGCGCCAGGGCGCGGGGTCGTCGGCGCCATGCTGCTTGTGCACGATGCAGACGCCGGCCTCGGCGGCGCGGGCCACGGGGTGGCTTTCCCACACCGGGTCGTCCAGGCGGAAGGGGCCGGGCAGGGCCAGTTCATCACGGTCACCGGCCAGGCTCAGGGGCACGCCGGCCTGGCGGCGGTCGGCCTCGATGGGCACCACGGCCGCGGCCAGGTAGCCGCCGCGCACCACCAGGTGGCTGCACAGGCGTTCGAGCAGCGAGGCCTCGTCGTCGCAGCGCATGAGCAGGCCCAGGATGTCGGCGATGAGGTCCAGCGCCTCGTTCATGCGCCGCACTTCCAGGCCGGCCTCTGTGCCGGGGGTGTCGGCCGGGGCCACATCCAGCACGCCCAGCACCTCGCCACGCGGGCCGCGCAGGCCCAGCTTGACCTGCGGGATGCGTTCGGCGCCGTGCGCGCCGGCGGTGGGCTCGGACCAGATCACGATGGGGCCGGCACTGCCCAGGGCCTGGCGGTCTTCCTCGCGCAGGAGTTGGCCGGCTTCGGCGCCCAGCAGGTCGGCATCGGTGACCTGGCCGCTGAGGCCGGTGGGCAGCAGGCGGTGCACCTGGCCGGGCAGGTTCACGTAGCGGTAGCGCAGGTCGGGGCCCTTGACGGCCACGTGCACTGACAGGTGGTCGGCAATGGTGTCGAAGTCCACACCGATGCTGCGGCCCTCGCGGTAGAGGTGCCCCAGCTGTTCGGCCAGATCCGTCAGGCGTTTCAATGTGCCCATCCCTTGTCGTCGCCTCTTATTGAGCTTTTTTATGGTGCGCGGTTCTGGCCGCACCCGGCACGCACAACGCGGCCGGGTATGGCTGCCGGTTTTTCAATTCATTGTGAGGCAAGGCCCGGGTTTTGTCTTCTCAGTGTTGCCACGTAGGAAAACACGGGCCGGGCCAGCTTCAGGCCAGCGCCGGCGCGCCCTGCAGCTTGAAGCGCGCCACCGTTTGCGACAGGCCCTGGGCCTGCTGGCGCAGGCTGTCGGCGGCGGCGGCGGATTGCTCCACCAGCGCGGCGTTTTGTTGTGTCATCTGATCGAGATCGTTGACAGAGGTTGTCACCTGCGAGATGCCCTGCGCCTGCTGGCGCGTGGTGTCGGCGATCTCGCCCATGGCTACCGTCACGCTCTGGATGGCGTGCACGATCTCCTGCATCACGGAGCCGGCGTCCTTGACGCGCTTGGCCCCCACCTCGACGCGGTCGACCGACTGGCCGATCAGGGTCTTGATCTCCTTGGCGGCCTCGGC
>CALAKR010000359.1 GCA_937923225.1 uncultured Aquabacterium sp.
GCTTGTCGGCCTTGAAGGCGGTGGTGTTGCCACCGGCCACGCACGCGAACAGGTCCAGGAAGGCCAGCGAGCCCGTCGTGAAGTTCGCGAAGCCCTACTTGGCGATTGGCACCTCGATGTCGGGCAGGCGCACGCCGCCCACGGCATTGCCGTGCGCATCCTTCTTGATGAAGCCCAGCCAGTCACGCGCCATGCGCGGCGCCACGGGCGGCGCCGTGCCCGCCGTCACCCAGGTCTTGAGGTGGTGGATGGCGGCGTTCTCGGCCATGTAGAAGGGCATGGCGTTGTAGGGGCTGCCGCACCCCGGCGGCGTCCAGCCCACGTCACGGCCGCTGACCTCGCCGATGTTGTCCAGCAAGTACTGGTCGGCATGCGAGGTGCCGGCCACTTCCCAGTGGCGCACCTTGGCGCTGTCGGGCTGCTTGGAAGTGCTGGGGCCGAAGGACACATCCATCTCCGACTGAAGCACGAACACCGGCACCTGGGTGTCGGCGCGCACCACGCTGCCTGAAGGCACGGTGCTGCCCTCGCCGATGCGCACGCCCGTGCCGGCCCGGCCATGGATCAGGATGCCGTCGTAGGCCTTGTCCAGCGGCTGGATGGCGTTGGCGTAGGTCGTCAGGCGCATGGCCGATTGCGAATGGCCACTGGCGATGATCTTGGTGGGCTTGAGCGGCCCCAGCAACCCAGAGGCATGGTCACGCAGCGCCTGCGCCGTCTGCGAGAAGATGTCGTAGGAGATGTCGTCGTCAGGGATGCTGGCGTTGGCGTAGCGGTCACCGAACTGCTTGAGCTTTTGCACGCCGCTCACGCCCACCTTCTGCACGTTCACGCCCACGTAGGCATAGCCCTCGCGCAGGATGGCTTCGTGCGCCATGCCCCAGTCCACGTCCAGCGGGTAGCCGGTGCTCACGTTCAGCCATTCGACGATGACGATGCCGTTGAACTTGGCCGGATCGGCCGGGCGGCGCACGATGGCCACGGTGTTGTACGGCGTGTTGCTGGAAGCCACGGTGGCGTTCCACTTGCCGTCACTGCCCAGCGTGCCTGATCCCTTGAACTTGCGGGCCTGACCTGAGAGGAAAAACTCCTGCTCGACGAAGTTGGCATCACCGAAGAACAAGGCGCGAGCGCCGAAGCCCGGAGTGGCCGGCCCGGGGGTGACGGTGGCTGTGGGCGCGGCGGCCTGGCTGGCCCAGGTGGCGCAGATCAGGGCGGCGGCCAGTGCGCCTTGACGCAAGGCATGGCTCAGAGGGGTGGTCATGGTGTCTTCCTTGAAACGACGTTGATTGAACGAATTTCGTTAACAACTGCGCCGCCAAGATAGTTCCACTCATGAACATGTTGACTCCGGGGAAGCCCGGCCCGCCCCCTGTCCAAGGGGGCTTGTGCGATTACGGGGCGCCACCCAGGCGCCCCTGCCCCTGTCAGGCCGCGGCTCTCACGCGCTGCCAGTGCGCCTGCAAGGTTGGGCTGACGGCACCGGGCGCCCCCACCAGGCCCATGTGGCCTTGCCCTTCCAGCTTGATCACTTCGGCGTGCGGGTTGACCTCGGCCAGGCGGCGCACCATCTCGCGCGCGGGCGGCGTGGTGTGTTCGCCGTAGACCAGCGTGGTCGGCACCTGCAGGCGGTAGTGGCCGAAGGCTTCGGGCTCTTGCGAGACGATGCGCACCTCCTGGAACATCTTCCAGCCCACCATGCGCGCCATGGCCTTGGCCTTCTCAGGCATCGAGGCCCACATGCCCGGCTGGTTCCAGTAGTCCACGAAGCGCTCCAGCCAGGTGTCGTCACCGCCGGTCTCCTCGTTCAGCAGGGCATCCGGGTCACCGAACAGCGCGCGCACCTGCTCGGCGGCGTCTTCAGGCAGGCTGGCCGGATCAGCATCCAGCAAGGCCTTGAGCGAGCCGAACAGCACCGGCTCGTACAGCCATATGGAGCGCACGGGCACTTCGGGGTCCATGGCCAGCGCCAGCGCCGCCAGGCCGCCGTAGGAATGGCCACCCAGGTGCACGCCGGTGGTGCCGGCCGGGATCTGCGCCTTCAGGTGCGCCACCTCATCCAACAGGCTGATGGGCGTGCCGCGCGGCAGCATGTCCATGAAGCTGTAGCCCCGGTTGGTGGGCGTGAGCGGCTGCACGCCCTCGGGCAGATCGGCCAGCAGCTTGGTCCACATGAAGGGACCGACACCGGTGGAATGGACGAACAGGGCGACCTCGGACATGGCAACGTCTCCAACAACTACTTGTTTGATGAAAGTAGCGAAAGCCTAGTCGCTTTACTTGCTTCATGCAAGTATCATGGGCGACAAATGCGCCGCACGTCGTTTTCGGACATGAGTTGTTCCATCGCCCGCTCGCTCGAGCAGATCGGCGAGTGGTGGACGTTGCTGATCATCCGCGAGGCCTTTTTTGGCACGCGGCGCTTTGGGGCCTTCCAGGCCAACCTGGGCATCGCGCCCAATGTGCTCACGCAGCGCCTGCAGGATCTGGTGGCGCACGGCATCCTGGAGATCACGGCCAGCAGCGAGAACGGGCGCGCGCTGGATTACGGCCTGACGGACAAGGGCCGGGAGCTCTTTCCCATCATCGTGGCGCTGGCACAGTGGGGGGATCGGCATGCGGCGGCGCCCGAGGGGCCGCCAGTGCGCATCGTCGAGCGGCGCAATGGTGAAGACGTCGCGCCGATCACACTGCGCTCATCAGGCGATGGCCGCGCGTTGGGCCTGCATGAAGTGACGGTCGCGCCCGGCCCCGGGGCCACGCCGCAGCAACTGGCCTATTTCGAGCGCGTGCGCCAACGGCAGGCTGAAAAGGCTGCGGCCCGGGAGGCCGGGCCGCAAACGCAGGATCAGAACGATCGCAAGGGCTGATCGCCGAGCCCTGCCTTCACACGGCAGGGGTCAGCCCCATCACTTCCAGTTACCGTCCTTCAAGCCGGTGATCTTGTTGAACACCGGCTTGCCCGCCGCATGGTCGTGGCGGTCGGCCACGAAGTAGCCAAAGCGCTCGAACTGGAACTTCTGGTCCGGCTGGGCCGACGCCAGCGAGGGCTCCACATAAGCCGTGACCACCTTGACGCTGGCCGGGTTCAGGCTGGCCTTGAAGTCCTTGCCGCCGGCATCTGGTTGCGCGTCGGTGAACAGGCGGTCATACAGGCGCACCTCGGCGGCCACGCCATCGGCCGCGCCCACCCAGGTGATGGCGGCCTTGACCTTGACGCTGTCGGCGCCGGGCGTGCCGCTCTTGGTGTCGGGCACCACGGTGGCCTGCACCTCAAGCACCTTGCCATCGGCATCCTTGGTGCAGCCGGTGCACTCAATCACGTAGCCGCCCTTCAGGCGCACCTTGTTGCCCGGGAACAGGCGCTTGTAGCCCTTGGGTGGCACTTCTTCAAAGTCCTCCCGCTCGATCCACACGTCCTTGCCCAGCGTGAAGTGGCGCACCGGCGATTCGGTGCCTTCGGGCGGATGCGGCAAGGCGGGCAGCGAGCACGGCTCTTGATGACCGACGCCGAACACCTCGTCCCAGTTGGTCAGTACCAGCTTGAGCGGATCCAGCACGGCCATGCCGCGGTGGGCCTTGTTCTCCAGGTCGTCCCGCAGGGCGATGTCCAGCGTGCTGTAGTCGATCCAGCTGTCGGACTTGCTCACGCCGATGCGCTCGCAGAACAGCTGGATGGCCTCGGGCGTGTAGCCCCGGCGGCGCAGGCCGACGATGGTGGGCATGCGCGGGTCGTCCCAACCCGTGACCACGCCTTCGTCCACCAGTTGCTTGAGCTTGCGCTTGCTGGTGATCACGTAGGTCAGGTTCAGGCGCGCGAACTCGTACTGGCGCGGCACGGGCTGATTGAGCAGGCCCAACGTGGCCAGGTTGTCGACCAGCCAGTCGTAGAAGGGGCGCTGGTCTTCGAACTCCAGCGTGCAGATGCTGTGGGTGATCTGCTCCAGCGCGTCCTCGATCGGGTGCGCGAAGGTGTACATCGGGTAGATGCACCATGTGTCGCCCGTGTTGTGGTGCGTGGCGCGGCGAATGCGGTAGATGGCCGGGTCCCGCAGGTTGATGTTCGGGCTGGCCATGTCGATCTTGGCGCGCAGCACGGCAGCGCCATCGGGCAGCTTGCCGTCACGCATCTCGCGAAAGCGCGCCAGGTTCTCATCCGGCGTGCGGGCGCGGAAGGGGCTGTTCGTGCCGGGCGTGCCGAAGTCACCGCGGTTGGCGCGCATCTCCTCGGGCGTCTGCTCATCCACGTAGGCCAGGCCGGCGATGATCAGCGCCTCGGCCGCGCGGTACATGAAGTCGAAATAGTTGCTGGCGTAGTACAGGTGGCTCTCGGGTTTGCCGTTGAAACCCGAATCCCAGCCAAAGCCCAGCCACTTCACGGCATCCAGGATGGCGTCGACGTACTCCTGCTCTTCCTTCTCGGGGTTGGTGTCGTCGAAACGCATGTGGCACACGCCACCGTAGTCGCGCGCCAGGCCGAAGTTCAGGCAGATGCTCTTGGCGTGGCCCACGTGCAGGTAGCCGTTGGGCTCCGGCGGGAAACGCGTGCGGATCTTGGCCGGATCAGGCTGCCCCTGGCCCTGGTGGGCCGCATCGCCGGGCGAGCCGGCCCAGCGGCGGCTGGCGTAGGTGCCCTGCTCCAGGTCGCGGTCGATGATGCCGCGCAGGAAGTTGGTGGGCTTGTGGTCTTCTTTGCCGGCATCAGTGGCCGACACGCCAGGAGTGGGTACGTTCATGTGCCCATTTTATCTAGGCGGGCAGGCAAACGTGATGCACGGGTTACGTCAAGCGTCTCCATCGTTGTTTCAAACAAGCCTAGGTGTTTACCACTCTGTATTTCGTTAATCGTTTCAAACAACATACCGCTCCACCTAGGAGAGGGCCATGCTTCGCACCCAGTACGTCAGGATTCAGCATCTGCGCATCTTCGAGATCCTGCGCATGCACCAGATCTTCGAGCGCTATTACGACCACGGCCCCATTGACGTGTTCCTGAACGATCTGCACAAGAAGGACGGCGTCTTCCTGGTGCGCCGCGAGCGTGACGACGAGATCGTGGGCTTCTCGACGCTGGGCATCTACCACTTCCAAGTCATGTACAAATGCCCATAAATTACCAGGCGTTACAAATTGCGCTTGTGTCAAAAGGTTTAGGTCGATATCTGTTTTGATGACTAACAA
>CALAKR010000360.1 GCA_937923225.1 uncultured Aquabacterium sp.
CGACACCAGGCCAGCTCATCGTGTCCGAGCCTTTGCAGTCGCGCATCAGCGGCCGCTGGGTGATCGTGCTGGCCAGGCGCGTGAACCAAACGGACGGCAGCTTCGCCGGCGTGATCTACACGGCCCTGTCATCGCAGCACTTCGAGCAGCTCTTCGCCGGTGTGGACATCGGCGCCCAGGGCGCCGTGAGCATGCGCACCGCCAGCATGCGGCTGATCGCACGGCGCACGCCGCAGGGCGACAACACCAGCGCCATCGGCAGTGCCAAGGTGTCCGAAGCCTTGCGCCAGGCGCTGGCCAAGGCGCCGCAAGGCGGCAACTACACCGCCCCCACCACGCTGGACAGCATCGAGCGCATCAACCACTACGAACGCGTCGGCCGCTACCCGCTGTATGTGGTGGTGGGCCTGGACACGGGCGAGCAGCTCGCCTCATGGCGGCTGCAGCGCATGCACCTGGCCGCCTACCTGCTGATCGTGGCCCTGGCCATGCTGGGCGGCTCGGCCCTGCTCTACCGCAGCTGGCGCCGCGACCTGCAAAGCCAGCAGGCCATCGTGCAGGCGGGCAAGCGCAGCCAGGCCTTGCTGCGCACTGCCAGCGATGGCGTGCATGTGATCGATGCCAGCGGCAAGATCGTCGAGGTGAGCGACAGCTTCGGCGCCATGCTGGGCGCCACGCGCGAAGAACTATTGGGCACCTACCTGGGCCAATGGGATGCGGGCCTGTCCAGCAAGGACCTAGCCGCCCTGTACACCCCCATCGTGACCAACCGCCGCAGCAAGTTCAGCAGCGTGCACCGCCGCACCGATGGCAGCCTGATGGAGGTAGAGGTGAGCGCCGTAGGCGTGATGCTCGATGGGGAGCCGCTGCTGTTCTGCGCCTCACGTGACGTGACGGACCGCAAGGCCGCCGCACGCGAGCACGCTGCGCGGCTCGTGGCCGAACAGCGTGCTCAGGCCTTGAGCGAACGGGTGTCAGAGCGCGAGGAGTTCGTGCGCATCCTGGCCCATGAGGTGCGCCAGCCCTTGAACAACGCCTCCGCGGCCCTGCAGGGCGCTCGTGCGGCCCTCTCCGAAGACAGCAGCACTCACGCCGACGCCACCGATGCCGCGACCGCCGTGCGCCGCGCCCAATCGGTGATCGGCCAGATCGTGGCCTCGCTGAACAACACCTTGGCCGCCACCGCCCTGCTGGCCAGCCCCGACCGCATCGAGTGCCATGACGCCGATGTCGACACCCTGATCGAGCTCAGTCTGGGAGATCTGGACCCACAGGCCCGCCACCGCGTGCGCATCGAGCGGCAAAGCGCCACACGCACCGCCTCGATGGACATCGGCCTGGTGCGCCTGGCCCTGCGCAACCTGCTGGGCAACGCCCTGGTCTATGCGCCGCCAGATACCGACGTGGTGCTGCGCATCAGCGACAGCGACGATCCCTTGGCACTGGTGATCGAGGTGATCGACAGCGGCCCCGGCATCCCGCCGGCCCTGCGCCCCCACCTGTTCGAACGCGGCACGCGCGGTGACAGTGGCCTGCCCGGCCACGGGCTGGGGCTGTTCATTGTGCAGCGCGTGATGGCCCTGCACGGCGGCCTGGTGGACCTGCGCCCCAACACACCGCAAGGCTCCATCTTCAGGCTCTGGCTGCCGCAGGACGCCTGATCGGCGGTGCGTGCAGCAACCAACGCACGCAGGCGTTTTAGCCGTCGACCAGCGGCCCCTTGAACACATAGCCCACGCGCGACAGCGACTGCAGCGGCACGACGCAATCGGTCGCGCGCTCGATGCGCCGGCGCAGGCGGTAGATGGTGGCGCTCAAGGCGTTATCAGGCTCTTCCGTCACCGGGCGGCCCAACTGCTGGCACAGCAGTTCGCGGGTGACAGACTGCCCCTGGGCCGTCACGAAGCAGGCCATCACCGCCATGTCCAGATCGCTCATGTCGATGCGCACGCCATCGGGCGCCACCAACTGGGCGGCACGGCGGTCCAGCACCCAGGCCGCAGGCCGGCCACGGGTGGCCACCACGCGGCGGTGCACGGCACGGATCGCCACCGTCACCTGCTCGAAACTGACGGGCTTGGCCAGGTACATGTCCGCACCGGCATCCACCACCGAGGCGAACACATCCGGCGAGACTCGCCCCGATACCACCAGCACCCCCACCTGCGTACGCTTGCGCAGCACGCGGATCAACTCCAGCCCACCAATGCCGGGCAGCATCAGATCGACCAGGTAGAAGGCATGCCGGAACGGTTCATGGTCGGCCAGCAGCTCGGCGCTGTCGGCGTACCGGTACACCTGCACGCCGGCAGAGATCAGGTGCTGGGCCAGGAACTCGCTGTATTCCGGGTCGTCATCGACCAGGGCCACGGAGTCCGGCAGGGAAATGGCATCGAAAGACATCAGCAAAAGAGCGGCCAGCGCGTGACATGCGCCCGGCCTGTTACAGCAATCCACATTGTGAACCGCACAGCGTCACCCATCACGCGGAATTAATCACGTCCAGCACGGATTTTTGCACTTTAGGGTTGCGTTGCAACCGCTCACAAATGACTAAAGTGAGCGCCGCCTCGACCGAAAACCCGTCAAGCAACGACCTGTGTGTACGCCGACGCCTGGCCGTTCCATCCTTGTTCGCCCCGCACAAGAAAGCTGAAGGTGCTCTCATGAGCCTCCGTTCCCTCCGTGTTCGCACCAAACTGCAGGGCGGCTTCGGCACCCTGGCCCTGCTGGTCCTGGTGGTGTCGGCCCTGTCGCTGCACTCGCTGTCGCGCAGCCACAAGGATTTCTCCAACTACGTCGAGCAGACGGGCGCCCGCGTGACCCTGGCCAACCAGGTGCGCGCCGCGGCCAACGCGCGAGCCGTCGGGGCACGTAACCTGGTGCTCATCAAGGACGCACAAGAGCGCCAGAAGGAGCACGGCGTCGTGGTCGAGGCCCATGAGCGGGTGCAGCAGCGCCTCAAAGAGCTGGGCGACATGGTCACCAAGACCCCTGGCATCGCGCAAGGCGAGCGCGACCTGTACCAGGAGCTGGTGCACATCGAATCCACGTACGGGCCCGTGGCCCTGAACATCGTGGGCCTGGCCATGCAGGAGCGTCACGAAGAGGCGATCATCAAGATGAACGCCGATTGCCGCCCCTTGCTGGCCGCGCTCATCAAGACCAGCAACGACTACATCGGCCTGACCACCCGCCAGGCCAAGGACGACGAAGCCGCTGCCCAGGCCGACTACGAGGCCGACCGCGCCCTGCTGATCACGCTGAGCATCCTGGCCGTGGCCGCCGCCTGCGGACTGGCACTGCGGATCACCCGTGACCTGACTCGTTCGCTGGGCGGAGAGCCTGCCGAACTGGGCGCCGCCGCACAGCGCGTGGCCGAGGGCGATCTCAGCCCCATCGCCGGGGCCCACAACGCGCCTCGCCGCAGCGTGATGGCCTCGCTGGGCCACATGCAGGGCAGCCTGTCCAGCCTGGTCACCCAGGTGCGCCATGCCTCCGACACCATCGCCCACGGCTCGGCGCAGATCTCTCACGGCAGCATGAACCTGTCGCAGCGCACCGAAGAGCAGGCCTCCAACCTGCAGGAAACAGCCGCGTCGATGGAGCAGCTCAACACCACCGTGCAGCACAACGCCGAGACGGCTCGCCAGGCCAGCCTGCTGTCCGACGAAGCCAGCCGCGCGGCCGCCAACGGCGGTGTCGTGATGACGCAGGTGGTCGACACCATGCAGAACATCAGCACCAGCTCGCGCAAGATCGGCGACATCATCGGCGTGATCGATGGCATCGCCTTCCAGACCAACATCCTGGCGCTGAACGCCGCGGTGGAAGCCGCGCGGGCCGGTGAACAGGGCCGCGGCTTCGCGGTCGTGGCCGGTGAGGTGCGTTCGCTGGCGCAGCGCAGCGCCGAGGCTGCCAAGGAAATCCGCACCCTGATCGCCGACAGCGTGACCCAGGTCGATGCCGGTGCCCAGCTGGTCAACCAGGCGGGCAGCGCGATGGACGACATCGTGGGCCAGGTCAAGCGCGTGGCCGACCTGATCGGCGAAATCAGCAACGCTTCGAGCGAGCAGACCTCGGGCATCGGTCAGGTGAACCTGGCCGTGGCCCAGCTCGACCAGATGACGCAGCAGAACGCCTCGCTGGTGGAAGAAAGCGCCACGGCCGCCGACGGCCTGCACCAGCAGGCTTCGCAACTGACCGAGGCCGTGAGTGTGTTCAAGCTGGCGGCCGACGGTCATGGCGGCCTGCAGCCGGTGACGTCATCGCGCCCTGCCCCGCGTGCACGGGGCGGCCATGCAGCCCTGATGAACCAGGCAGGCCAGTTCAATCCGCAGCTGTCGTCGTCCTGACGGAGTTCG
>CALAKR010000361.1 GCA_937923225.1 uncultured Aquabacterium sp.
GGCATCGAAGGGCAGGCGCTCCACCTCACTGGCGATCTGGCGGCGCTGGTCCTTGTCCATGCGTCCGTAGAAGCGCTCCATCCACTTTTCGACGTACTTCTCGGCGGCTTCCTGGCGGTCCTTGGCATCGTCGTCCAGGAAGTCATCAGCGAAGTCCTCGTCTTTTTCCTTGAAGTGCTTCTGCAGGTGATCGATGTGCGCGGGCGTGAGTTGAACCGCCACACGGGCGAACAAGGGGGCCGCCCTGTCGGCGCCGGCACGCAGCCAGCCTTCGATCTCCTGACGACGCTCGCAGGCCAGTGCCGGAGTGATGGTACCCGTGGCCTCGCGCTGAGAGCGCTCCATGAACGCGGCAATGGCCGGCAACTGCGCCTTGCGCTGCCAGGCGAACCACTCGCGCACAGCGGCACGCGCGGTGTCACGCTGGGCGCCTTCCAGGTCCAGCGCCTTGTTGACGCGCCAGGACACCAGGGTGGGGGCCTGGTCATAGGCCAGCTTCAGCACACTGCAGGCGGCCAAGGCGACCGCGAAGGCTGCAATCAGCCAGCGCAGACAACGTGAAAAGGCGTGGGGCATCGTCATCTCCTCAGTGGTCTTGATCTTGTGGGAGGCTGCGAGCCATCATCAGACCACGGCCCGCTGCGTCAGCTTGCCCGCAATCGGCAAACACTATGCCTGAGAAGCTGTCAAAGCCCTTTCTTTGACAGGTGAAGCTTTTTCTGCGCACCCTCAGTTGGCAGAGGCCCAAGCCTGCTGAACTTCGCGGCCCTGGGCCAAAGTGCGCTCGATGATCTCCGCCACGGAGGGCAGGTCGTGCACCAGTCCCTGGGACTGCCCGATCAGCTGCACACCCTGCACATGGTCACCCTGGTGCATGGCTTTGCGCATGGCCAGAGTGGCTGCGCCGAAGTAGGCGATCTTCACGGCCTGCAAGGGGCCTTCGCGCAGGGCATCGCGCGCCAACTGGCCCATCGGCGTGTTCATCTCGCTGGCAGCCCTCAGTGAGCGTGCCACGACGCGCGGAGGGCTCAGGCGCCGTGCCGTGTACTTCTCGCCACCGGGCGTGCGCATCACACGGCACGGGAAAGTGTCGAAGTTCGATGAGTAGATGGTGTCCTCGGCGGCCTTGTCGACCACCATCTGCTTGGTGACCTCGTGCAGCGGGCTTTCCTTGGACGCGGCCAGGCGCGTGCCCATGGCCACGGCATCCGCGCCCAGGGCCAGGGCCGCGACCAGCCCGCGCCCATCGGCAAAACCGCCGGCCGCGATGATGGGCAGCTCCGTCATGTCGCGCACAGCGGGGATCAGCACCAGCGAGGTCACCGCGCCACCGTGGGCCGCGGCCTCGTGGCCGGTCACGATCAGGCCGTCCACGCCTGAATCGAGGGCCGAGCGCGCATGCTTTTCGCTGGACACGGTGGCGATCACATGCCCGCCATAGGCGTGCACCCGCTGCACCAGTTGGTCGTCCTTGCCCATGGACACGTTGAGCACGGGCACCTGCTCCTGCACGGCCACCTCGGCGCAGGCCGCCGCGCCCGGCAGCATCAGGCTGCAGCCAACGCCGAAGGGCTTGCTGGTGAACGCACGCACCTGGCGGATGGCCGCGCGGCACTCATCGGCCGACATGCCGCCCGAGGCCAGGATGCCCAGCCCACCGGCTTCGCTGACCGCCGCCACCAGCGAGGGCACGGCGACATACGTCATGCCAGGCAGGACGATGGGGTGGGCAATGCCCAGAAGGCGGGTCAGGCGGGTTTGCATGGCGTAGGGATCGGCGGGCGTGAAATGCAGCGCAATGGCGCCGCAATGTATCACCCGTGCTGCGCGATACTGCATGGATGAACCGACCGCCACGGCTGGAACGCCCCACGCCCGAACAGATTGCGGCCCTGCCGCCCTACCCCGCGCTGCCGCTCAGCCACATCCACGTGCTGCGCAGCGCCGAACAGTTCGAGTTCGCCGAGCGTGAGTTGCGCCGTGCCGTCCATGTCGGCTTCGACACCGAGAGCAAGCCTGTGTTCGTGGCAGGTGTGCCGCACACCGGGCCGGACATCGTGCAGTTCGCCACCCGCGAGCATGCCTTCATCGCCCAGACCGCGCTGCCCGAGGCCCAGGGCTTTCTGCGCGCCATGATCGAATCGAACGAGATCGTGAAGGTGGGGTTCGGCCTGGCCTCGGACCGGCCTCAGCTTTACCGCAAGCTGGGCGCGCAGCTGGGGCAGTCGATCGATGTGTCGCACATGGTGAAGCGCCTGGGTTTCAAGGACGCCGTGGGCCTCAAGACCGCGGTGGCGGTGGTGCTGCAGCAACGCCTGCAGAAATCGAAGAAGGCCACCACGTCCAACTGGGCGAACCCGACACTCAGCCCGCAACAGCTTCAGTACGCTGCCAACGACGCGCATGCGTCGCTGCTGGTGTACCTGGCCTTGGCGCGTGAGTCAGACGGGCACGCCCAGAAGATCCAGGTGCCCCACCACCAAGCTTAGATCGCCTCGTGCAGCCTGGGCAGACCGCTCCGCCTGCCAGGCCGATACGGAGGCCTCGCGTGAAGGGTTCACCTCCAAGGCCACCGTGGCGGCCTCTCTGGCCATGGTCAGCAGCATCTCGCCGTGCGCAGCGCCAATGCGCCAATCGCTTGGCTGCACGCTGACACGGTAGGCGTGGGCGCCGAGCTTTTCCGCTAGGCTGGCGGCTGCCTGACCACCCAGCGATTCGCCAAAGCCCTTGTCGCCAGCCTGGTGCGCCACAAAAGCTTCACCGATGAACTCATCGGCCGCCAAAGCGGGGTGCCACGTGCGCCGGCCATCCACCGACAAGGTCGCCAGCAGGGGGCGCGGCACGGCCGCCAGCAGTGCACACAATCTGTCCAGCCATGCGGAAGACACCAGGTCCAGGAAAGCCGTGGTCACCAGGCCATCGCACCACGGCAGGTCGATGCGCTCCAGATCACGCGCCAGATCCAGTTGTTGCCCGCGCACCTGCCAGCGTGCATTGCCGGCCTCGATGCTCAGTACACCGCCCTCATCCACACAGCGCCAGCCATGCTGCCGCGCCCAGTTCGAGATCTCTTCACGCTGGGCCTGCAGCAACAGGGGATCATGGTCGACCAGCAGCCATTCCTGATCAGCCTGCAGCAGCGGTGCCAGCGCCCTGAAGTTCGCACCAGCACCCGCCGCCAGATCGATCAGCCGCAAGGCCTGCCCCTCTCGGGGCTTCAAGGCGGACTTGAAGCCTTGCGCCAGGGCCTCGCTGCGTGCGGCCAGGTCCAAAGGCTCACGCAGCCTCAGCCAGTCGGCAGAAAAGCCTTCCGCCGGGTCCCGTTCAGTGTTCTTCGGTTCAGTCATCGGCTCACCTGATCCAGGGCCGCGGCCCAGCGGGCCACGGTTTCGCTCCAATCGGGCAAGGTGCCCGCCACCGTCTGTGCCGCCTGTGTCAGGCGGGTGCGCAGCGATGCATCCGTGATCACCTGGCGCAACGCCTCGCGCAGGGCGGCCACCTCACCCGGCGGCACCAGCAGCGATGCCGCAGCCGGTACGGTGTCCACGATCGCGCCTGCCGTGGTCGACACCACAGGCAGCCCATGCGCCAGCGCCTCGGCGAAGACCATGCCGTAGCCCTCGTGGTACGAGGGCAGCACGAACACCTGCGCCTGTTGGTAGGCCTGCGCCAGGCGCTCGGGCGGCTGCTCGCCGAGCAGCGTGATCCGACCCTGCAAGCCATGGTCAGCGATGCGATCGCGCAATTGCGCCGCGGCGGCAGGATCTCTCTCCAGGCTGCCGATGCAGGTCAGCTGCCACGGCAGATCACGCAAGTCTGCCAGCGCGTCGACCAGCAACACATGGCCCTTGCGCGGCGTGATGGTGCCCACCGACAGCAATTGCAGCGGCCCGTCATCAAGCAGCTCAGGCTTGCGCAAACCTGCCGGCTTGTGGGTGCCTGGGGCCACCACTGCCACACGTCCGGCTGGCAGGCCACTGGCCCGCACCGCCCGCGCGGTGTGTTCACTGGGGCAGATGACGCCCTTCAGTTGTGGCCACAGATCAGCCTCCAGCGCGGCGTAATGGTTCACCTGCGATGGGCTCAGGCCTGTCTCCAGCGACAAGGGGTGGTGGATGAAGCCCACCAGACGCAGCCGGTTGGCATGGGCTGACAGGCTGTCGACCAAGCCAGGCAAGGCCAGCCCGTCAATCACCACCGTGCGCCCATCTGGTTGCCTCGCCAGGGCCTCGGCTGCTGCGCGCCGTGTGGCCGCATCGGCATCCGGATAAGCACCGGGCAACTCGACCACGTCCACGGCCATGCCCCGG
>CALAKR010000362.1 GCA_937923225.1 uncultured Aquabacterium sp.
TCCTTGACCTGGTCGCCCACCTCGGCAAAAGCCTTGGCGCCGGGGCTGGAGGCGCGGTAGAAGGTGCCGACCATGGGCGACTTGACCACGTGGCCGGTTTCGGCGGCGGCTTCGGCCACAGGGGCGGCTGCGGCTGCGGCCGCGGCGGCGGGCTGGGCGGCGGCCACCGGTTGAGCCTGTACCAGGGGCATGGCCACGGCCACGGGGGCGGCGCCTGCCTTGACGATGCGCACCTTGCCGTCGGCCTCGGTGATTTCCAGTTCAGAGACGTTGGACTCCGAAACGAGGTCGATCAGGGTCTTGAGTTTGCGCAGGTCCATGTTGGGGATCTCCAGGGTCGCCGGGCCTCAGCCCGGTCGGCTCGATGAAAGAAAAGGGGAGAAATAGGGGCGTGGTCTGGTGGCTCAGGCGGCCGGGGCGGGCGCGTTCAGGCGCTCCAGCGCAGCATCCAGGGCCAGCTGGTAACCCAGCGCGCCAAGACCGACGATGACGCCTTCTGCCAGGTCCGAAAAATAGGAGTGGTGGCGGAAGGGCTCGCGGCGGTGCACGTTGGAGAGGTGCACTTCGATGAAGGGAATGGCCACGCCCGCGAACGCATCGCGCAGGGCGACGCTGGTGTGGGTGTAGGCCCCGGGGTTGATCACGATGAAGGTGGTGCCGTCGGTGCGCGCGGCGTGCACGCGGTCGATCAGGGCGCCTTCATGGTTGCTCTGGAAGGCGCTGAGCGTGGCACCGCGAAGGGCGGCGCGCTGGCTCAGGGCCGTGTTGATTTGCTCCAGCGTGGTGGCGCCGTAGACCTGTGGTTCCCGGACGCCGAGCAGGTTCAGATTGGGGCCATGGAGGACAAGAATCTGCATGTGTTCGTTGAACGATTGCTGAATTGTGTCCAGATGTTCGTCCAAGAAAATGAAAGTAGGCGGATTTTAAGCACAAATGGGCACAAAAAACTCATCTGCTTATGTGCTTCAGGCAAATCTGCCTTGTAAAGCCCCTGGGGCCAGGGGAAGCAGTCTTGTTGACCGCTGTTGGCGTTCGCTGAGTTTTCAGCCGAACTCGCGGGCCCAGCCGTTCAGCTCGTCCGGGTGCGCGGGCCCCATCTTACGATGCCGGATGCGCCCCTGGCGGTCGATGACCACTGAAAACGGCAGGGCTCCCGCCGAATTGCCGAGGGTCTGGGCCAGTTCGGTGCCACCGAAACCGGCCAAGCCGATGGGGAAGTGTACCGGGGTTCTGCCCAGAAAAGCCTTGACCGGGGTGGGGCCGTCGATGGCCAAGCCAATCACGTGCCAGCCCTGGGCGTTGTGGGCCTGGTGGAACTTGTCCAGATCAGGCATCTCCTTGACGCAGGGCGGACACCAGGTCGCCCAGAAGTTGATCACCAGGGGCTTGCCCTGGAAACCGGCCAACTGGAGTGGCGGGCCGTCGATGGTGTCGAACTGCTGGGCCCAAAAGCCTTCGGGCAGGGGATCGCCGGGGGCAGCGCCGGTTGCCGAGCGCTCACGGTGCAAGGCCCACCACACGCCACCGCCCAGGCCGGCCACGGCGGCAGCCAGGCCTGCGCCCAGCCAGACGCGGCGTGACGGGTTGGCTTGTGCGTTGGCCGGCGCAGTAGAAGCCAGGGGCGTGCTCGGGTTTTCCATGGGCGGCAGTGTACGCGGCGATGCCGCCCGGCGGTGTTGTCCGCCCGGGCGTCGGTGCTGCGGGGCGGCCCAGGGCCGGGCTCAGGGCAGGGCTTGCGGGCGCAGCAGGCTGGCGCGCGCTTGGCCCCAGGGCAGCACCACGGCCTGGCCGCGGCAGCCCCGGTCGACCTCGGCGTAGACATCCGGCGCTACGGCCAGGCCCTGGGCCGTGGGCCAGACCTGCCAGCCATCGGGCATGCGTCCGCCGGTGAGCTCGCCGCTGGTGCAGCGCCCGCCACGGCAGGCGTAGTGGGCCAGCACCAGCCGGGCGCATCGGGCCTGGTCGGAGGTGGCCGGGGGCACGTCTGGGGGCAGTTCGGTCACCTGGGCGGCGAAGGCCTTGAGTGCCTGGGCGGCCAGCAGGTCGCGGCGCTCGAAATCCACGCCCTCGGTGCCCGGCGCCGTGAAGCGGAACCAGCGGGGCCATTCCACTGGCTGCCCGGTCGACAGATCGTAGGTGGTGGCCGTGAAGCCGTTGCTGGGGTGGGCGGCGCCTGCGTAATAGAAGCCCACGCTGTAGGTGGTGGCCAGCCAGCGCCGGTTGGCGAAGACCACATTGACCTGGTCGTCGTGGTCGATGGCGGTCAGGGCCTGGCTGACCCGGTCATGCCATTGGGCCTTGAGCTGATCATTGATGCGCTGCAGCACGGCGGGCGTGGCACCGCGCGTGAACTGGGGCGTGGCCACCTTGGTGCGGGCATCGCTGAGGGCTTCCCAGGCCACGGGGCCTTGCTGGCCGCCCGGGCTGCGCTGGGGCCGGATGCCCTTGAGGCGGCGCTGTTCGTAGGGGTCGGCCAGGGCTTCGGCGGTGGGGGTGTAGGCGGCGACGCGGGTGAGCGTGACGGGTGTGGGCACGAAGCGGCCCGTGCGGCTGACCACCTGCCATTGGCCCTTGGCGCTGTTGCCCGCCAGCGCGAGTGACCAACTGCCGGTGGGCTGCTCGCAGGGGGTGTCAGGGATGCCGTAGTCGGGGGCGCACTCCTGCAGGGTCAGGGTGTCGGGGGAGGTGTTGTCTGCATCCGGGGCGGGGCCCCACAGGCCCAGGTCGCGGCCGAAGCGTTCGTAGAAATAGCGGCCTGTCCAGCGCCCCTGCTCATTGCGGTACAGGGCCATGACGACGGGCTGCCCTGCCAGGCGGCCTTCCCAGATGCCCTGCCAGGCTGTCGGCTGTGCCTTGGCGGCGGAGGAGGCTGATGGCGCCGATGCCGGTGAGGCCAGGGCTGGCTGCACCAATGCACCGCAGGCGGCCAGCAGCAGGGCGGCGGAGCGCCATGCGCGTGGCGAGCCGCTGCGAGCGTGGGGGCTAAACGGCGGCTGGCTGCCGTGACGGGATTGGTCAGCGAAGTGAGTGCGTGTCGTCATGGTCAGCGTCTCCCATCAGTTTCTTGAGTGCGTCGAGATCACCCCGCTCGGTGCGGCCGCGCGCATCGGGCTTGAGCGCGCCACGCAGGTCGTCCAGATCCAGGATGGTCAGGTGCAGTCCGATGGCTTCGCCGCCCAGGCCGGGGCAGGCCACGGTCAGGCTCAGGCAGTCGACGCTCTGGCCGCGCGGGCCGGGCACGCTGCCCACGTCGTAGTCCAAGCGCTGGTTGATCAGCGCGATCTCGGCGGATTTCGGGTCGTCGCAGTACAACTGCAGGTGGATGTCGTTGAGTCGGGTGGCGGTGCCGCGCCAGACGGCGCCCGTGAGGTGGGGACGGAACTCGGCCAGACGCGCCATCCAGCGGGCGGCCAGGTCGCGCAGCGCGGCCAGTTCCGCCGGCTGGGTGTCGGCGCAGAAGATGGCGAGGTATTCCTCCACCGCTTCTTCGACTTCATCGTTGCCGGGCAACTGGGCGCGGGCGTTCAGGCCCAGCACCTTCACGGCGCGGCGTTTGGCAGGGCCGTATTCCAGGCCCTCTTCGACCACCAGGCGCGCAGCGGCGGCGGCGATTTCTTGGCTGAGCTCGCTCATGCGGATGATTCTAGGTGGGCTGCGGTGGCACTACGGCACTGCTGTGACCATGCCCCAAATGCGGGGTTGCCCTGAGGGTTGCTCCGGAAGGGCGCCGCAGCAGACTCCGTTCAGAATTCGGGAGCCCCTGAAGTTTCCTGGAAGCCTTGGCGGGCGAGCTCAATTCTTCAGGAAGGAAATCATATGAAACGCTTTGCATGGCGTGGCGCTGTGGCGGCCATCTCGCTGGTATCTTTCGCGGGCCTGGCCTCTGCTCAGTCGGGCAACATACCGCAGATCCCGCCCGGAGGCGCCAGCCGGTTGACTTGGTCGGTTGGGGCGTCCGACACGAATGCGCTGAACTTCATTGAGACTTACAGCCTGCAGGTAACGGCACAGTCTCCAGCATGGCCGGGCTACTACCCTGAAATGGAGGATGGACGCCGCGGCATCTCGGTATATTTCCCGGAGGTGAAGACAGTGCGTGTATCGACCTATGGGGTGGTCACCTCAGTGAGTTCGGCGGGCGGAGTCCAGATGGTGGTGCCTGAGGCGACGGGCATTGCGTGGGGTGGCACGATCACCCTCAGCAACTGGGAGATCAATGCGGTGACGCGCCAACTCAGCGCCGACATCTCCGGCACCGGTGGGCTGCCAAGCCAGACGCAGGTGGCGGTGTTCACGCTCGACGACTACACGCTCAACGGCAACCACACGTCGTTCAGCCTGTGGCTGACGCAGGCTGGAGCCGATGCCTTCGCTCAGGCCACAGGTCTGCGGGCATTCGGCCTCTCCGCGCTCCAGGGGCTCAGGCAGGGCAGCTTCGGCACGATCAGCGTGGACGTGGCGATGGTGCCGGAGCCTTCCACCTACGCACTGGGGTTGCTGGGCGGCATGATGGTGCTGATCGGTGTGCGCCGGCAGTCGCGTTGCCAGGCCAGGGCACAAGCAGCCTGAGCACCTGCCTGGGTGCCCGGGTTGCCGGGCACCTCAGGCCGCCACCCGCACCGGCACCGCGCTGAAGGCTGCGTTGCCGCTGATGCTGTCGGTCAGCCGGTCGTCCGTCAGGTCATTGAGGCTGGCGCCGGCATGGGCCTGGGCCACGCGCAGGCCGGTGCCCTGGCGGTCATGACCCCAGCCGTGGGGCAGGCTGACCACGCCGGGCTTGATGTCCTCGGTGATGTGCACGGGCACGGCCACCTGGCCCACGCGTGAACTGACCTGCACGGTCTGCCCTTCGCTGAGCGAGCGTGCCTGTGCATCGGCCGGGTGGATCCACAGCACGCAGCGCGGCTTGCCCGATACCAGCCGGGGGCTGTTGTGCATCCACGAGTTGTTGCTGCGCACATCGCGCCGGCCGATGAGCTTGAGCTCTGTCGATGGCTGGTCTTGAACGGCGGTGTCGGCTGCCACGTCGGCAGGAAGGTTCGAGTCAGCCACGCGGGCCCGCAGGTCATGCAGATCCCGCGTGATGGCACTGGGCAGCAGCTTGATGCGCTTCTGACGCTTGCCAAGCAGGTTCAGCAGTGAAGGCTTGAGCGGCCCCAGGTCGATGCCTTCGGGGTGCTGGCGCAATTGCTTCATCGTGAGCGGGTAGCCGCTCTTGCGCAGGCCCAGGGCCAGCATCTGGTCGGGGCGCAGGCGGCCCATCAGGGCGCGCTTGGCGATGCCCTGCAGGCGCTGGCCGGCGCTGGCACGTTCCAGGGCCCAGGTGCGCTGCGCGTAACGGCGGGCCAGCTCGGTGTAGATCTGCCAGTCGTGCATTGCGCCTTGCGCTGGTGCGACCACGGCCTGGCTGTAGCGCGTGGCATTGCGCACGGCCAGGTGCCAGAACAGCAGGTCGTAGTGGTCGTGCTCCACGAAGCAGGTGGGCGGCAGGATCACATCGGCGTGGCGCGTGGTCTCGTTCAAATAGAAGTCGATGGCCACCATGAAGTCCAGCCCCTGCAGGGCCTGGTCGAGCTGGCGGCCGTTGGGGGTGGACAGCACGGGGTTGCCGCAGGCCGTGACCAGGGCGCGGATCCGGCCCTTGCCGGGCGTCAGCATCTCTTCGGCCATCACGGACACGGGCAGCTCGCCGCTGAACTCCGGTGCGCCGCGGACACGGCTGCGCCACACATCGTGGTGGCCGGCGCCCATCAGGCCCAGCTTGATCAGATCGACGGCGGGCGCGGTGAGCAGGGTGCCGCCTTCGCGGTCCACATTGCCCGTGAGCAGGTTGATCACCTGGATGGCCCACTGGCAGACCACGCCGTGCGCCTGCGTGGACACGC
>CALAKR010000363.1 GCA_937923225.1 uncultured Aquabacterium sp.
CTCGCCATCCCCTGGCCACAGGCCAGGGGCAGACCTGTCCCTCCCTGCGCGCCTCCGACGCCAACAAGGCGCCCGGCCAGAGGCCCCCTCAGACCCTTGATGCCCCGCTCCCCGCATGCCACGGCCCTGCGCATGCCACCAGCGGGGCGAAACAGGGATGTGGGAGTGGCCGGCCGGGCGCCTTGTTGGTGCTGAGAAGCGCAGCGACGAGGTGGGCACGCGCGCAGCGCGTGCTTCGTCCATCTGACTTGCAGACCATGTCTGAACGGAGCGCCCGAAGGGCGCGCAGAGAGTTGGGCTGCGCCACCTCGGCGCGAGCATCGCAAGGGAGTCCTGCCCTAGGCAGGACCGCCAACATTGAAGCCCGGACGGCTGCTCCCACATCCCGCGCCCCGTGCTGCCACGACAAAGCGCATACGCCGCTGAATGCTTAGGACAGCCCTCGCAGAGCGGGAAAGCCTCACCGCTCAACAGGCCGCGCCACCGAACTCCAGGCCGCCTCCGCCAGCATCTCCCGATACTGCACCGGCGACGATTTCACCCGCCCTGACAGCCAGGCCCGGCAGTAGTTCTCTGCCTGCCCGATGATCAGCGACGGGAACAGCTCTGCCGGCCACTCGCGCAACTGCGCCACCCGCTCCGGCTGCGTGAACCAGGCCATCAGCGCCTTGCCCACCAGGCGATTGCGCTGCTGCAACTCCGCCCCGTGCGGCCCCTTGGCCACGGCTGAGCGCGCCTGGAACACATAGCGCGCCAGTTCCGGCTGCGCCACCACCCAGTCCACATAGCTGTAGACCAGCGCGGCCACGCCGTCCTTCAGGCTCTTGGCCTTGGACAGGCCTTGCTCGCGCAGCGCCGCCTGGTCGTCCATCGCCGCGAAGAACAGCGCCGCCACCAACCCTTCCTTGCTGCCGAAGTGGTGGTACAGGTTGCCCACGCTGGCATCGCAACGCTCCTTGAGCATCTCGATGGTGGTGGGCTCGATGCCGTGCTCGTTGAAGCAGGCCAACGCCCCGCCCAGGATCCGGCGCTTGAGCTGCGCCCGCGCGCCCGGGTAGGCACGCTCCAGCACCGCAGACACGCCCGCGTTCATCGACCACACCTCACGCACGACTGGTTCATGGACCCGTATTTGACACCGAATAATATTCCAGAATATTATTCTGTTAACCGATCGAGGTCCAGCAGAGCCCTGGATCCGAAGGCCTGCCTTCATCACCGAACCCTCTTGAAAGCCTTCCCATGAGCCAGCTTCTCGCCCTGTACAACAGCGCCGGCGCCGAACAGTTCACCGCCGCCGTCTGCCAGTTCGCGCCCTACTTCAGCACCATCGCCCCCAGCTTCACCGAGCTGCGCGCCGGCCGCGCCGCGGCCACCGTGCCCTTCCGGCGCGAGATCACCAACCACCTGGGCACCGTGCACGCCATCGCGCTGTGCAACGCGGCCGAACTGGTCGCCGGCACCATGACGGACGCGTCCATCCCGGCTGGCCACCGCTGGATCCCCAAGGGCATGACGGTGCAGTACCTGGCCAAGGCCAAGACCGGCGTGCGCGCCGTGGCCGATGGCAGCCAGGTGCCCTGGACCGAGCCTGGCGACCACGAAGTGCCCGTGGACATCTTCGACGAGCAGGGCACCAAGGTCTTCCACGCCCGCATCACGATGAACATCAAGGCGGCCTGAGCCTTCTTGAGCGGCCCACTGGCACCGGAGACCACACCATGTCCGACATGCTCGCCATCGGCCGGGAGATCCTGGCCGCCCAAGGCTTCAGCCGCCTGCTCGGCACCGAGATGACGGCCTACGGCCCCGACGGGGTCGAGTTGCGCCTGCCGCTGCGCCCTGAACTGCTGCAGCAGAACGGCTTCGCGCACGGCGGCGTGGTCAGCTACCTGGCCGACAACGCCTTGACCTACGCAGGCGGGGCCGCCATGGGCATTGGCGTGCTCACGGCGGAGTACAAGATCAACTATGTGCGCCCAGGCGTGGGCAGCGCGCTGGTGGCGCGGGCCGAAGTGCTCTACGCGGGCAAGAGCCTGGCCACCTGCCGTTGCGATGTCTTCAGCGTTCTGGAAGATGGCACCGAGAAACTCTGCGCCACCGCGCAGGGCACCATCGCCAAGGTAGGTGGCTGAGCCGCCTGGATCAGCCGATCAGGTTGGCCAGCGACAGCAGCGCCAGCAGCAGCATCCACAGCACCACCGAACGCCAGATCAGGGCCACCACATTGCGCAGGTGGTCCATCTGGGGCAGTACGCCCGCGGTGCTGCCCACGGCCGCGGCGGCCTCGGCGCTGTCCCCTTCGCTGAGGGTGCGGGACACGTCCTGGCCCGCGGCCGGTGCCGACTGGCCACCCAGTTGAACCCCCACCGCGCCGGCCGCAGCCGACAGGATGACGCCTTCATTGGGCTGAGCCCACAGGTTGGCGTAGCGCCGCCAGGATTCGATCGCCTCTTCGAAGTTGCCCACCACCGCAAAGCCAAAGGCGGTGAGGCGAGAGGGCACGAAATCGATCAGGTCGAAGAGCTTGCCGGACAGGATGCGCAGTTGATCATGCGTGGCAGCGCCGGTGACATGGCTGCGATACGCCCAGTAGCGGCTGGTGAACTCGGCCATGCGGTACATCACCGCGCCCATCGGGCCCAGGCCCACGGTGGACAGCGCCACGAACCAGAAGAACACGCCGAACACATGGCGGTGCGCGGCCAGCAGCGAATACTCGATCACATGGCGCAGCAACTCGCGGCGCGGCAGGTCGCTCGCGTCCACGTGGCGCCACTGGGCCAGCAGTTCACGCGCACGGTCTTCCTTGGCTTCGTCCAGCGCATCGCGGATCGCGGTGAAGTGGTGGCTGAACTGGCGAAAACCCAGCGTGAGGTACAGCACGACCACATCCCACACCAGCGCCAGCACGGTGCTGTAGCGGTTCACGGCCACGTAGCCCACACCGATCAGCAGGGCCGGCGCCACCACAGTGATGGCCCACACCACGCGGGCGTGCACGGCCGCACCCGCATCGAAATTGCGGCCCACCCAGCGCACCCAGGCCGTCAGACCCTGGTGGACGGGGTTGTTGTTCGGCAGCGGCTTGAGCTGTTCGATCAGCAGGGCGAACAGCACGGCGAAGAAACTCATCCCCTGATCATAGCGGGGTGGCCCGGCGCCCGCTTCAGGCCGCCAGGAAACGGTACAGATTTCGCAACATCGCGGCGGTAGCACCCCAGATGAAAAAGTCCTCGTCACGGCCCGGTGCATGCCAGGGCATCGAGAAGTAGCGCATGTCCAGGCCAGCGGCCTGCGCCGCGCGTTGCTGGTGATTGGCCGGATTCATCAGGAAGGCCAGAGGCACCTCGAAGATCTCGGCCACCTCGCAGGGTTCGGGGGTGAGGTCCAGCGCCACACCTTCATGAGGGTGGGCATGCACCAGCCCCACCACCGGCGTGACCACAAAGCCCGTGCCCGTGATGTAGGGCGGCAGCTCGCCGATCACCTCTACCCGCTCGGGGGGCAGGCCGACCTCTTCCTGCGCCTCGCGCAAGGCCGTGGCCTTGGCGTCGACATCATCTTCATCCTTGCGCCCGCCAGGAAAGCTCACCTGGCCGGCATGCGCCTTGAGGTGGGCCGTACGCTGCGTGAGCAGCACGGACAGCACCGCCGGCTCGCCATCCATGGCTTGCCGGATAACCAGGGGGATCAGCACCGCGGCCGGCACAGGCTGCGCGGCGCGCCAGAATCGCTCGACCTCGGTGTCGGCCACCCACTCGGGCGGATTGGCGAAACGCGCCCGCAGAGCCTCGGGGGTCAGGCGGGCCGGATCGATCAGGGGCAGGTCTTCCGTCGGGGGCAGCAAGGCCGCAGTGCGGGGGTCGAAAGGCAGGGGCAAGGCCATAAGCTCACATGGTAGCCAAAGGCGTCATCCCGCATGCGCAGCAGGGCTCGGTGAAAGCACCCGGTAAGGGCCCTGTGCCACGGAAATCCGGGCATGAAAAAACCGCCTGGGCGATTGCCGAGGCGGTTTTTGCGTGTGGCGATCGCAGGGACCGCCATGCACGAGAAAAGCTTAAGCCAGCTTCTCTTTGATCCGTGCCGACTTGCCGCTGCGCTGACGCAGGTAGTACAGCTTGGCGCGACGCACATCACCACGACGCTTGACGTCGATGGAAGCGATCAGGGGGCTGTACAGCTGGAACGTACGCTCCACACCTTCGCCGCTGGAGATCTTGCGGACGATGAAGCTGGAGTTCAGGCCGCGGTTGCGCTTGGCAATCACGACGCCTTCGTAGGCCTGCACGCGCTTGCGGGTGCCTTCAACCACGTTGACGTTGACGATCACGGTGTCGCCAGGGGCGAACGCGGGGATGGTTTTGTTCAGGCGAGCAATTTCTTCTTGCTCGAGCTGACGGATCAGGTCCATGGATGCTCCTAAAACGATCGTGCTTGCGCCCAAAATATCAGAACCTGGCCAGGCAGAGGATCGCGAAACCGAAGATTATAGCAGAGTCTTCAGGAATTGCTCATCTGCTTTTGACAGGCGGCCTTCCCTGCGTGCCACCTCGATCAATTCAGGGCGGCGCGCCCAGGTGATGGACAGCTGCTGCTGGCGGCGCCAGACAGCAATCTGCGCATGGTGCCCCGACATCAGCACGGGCGGCACGGCTGCATCCGCCCCAGGCAGTTGCGCGCTCAAGGCTTCGTCCAGCACCTCGGGGCGGCTGTAGTGGGGGCAATCCAGCAAGCCATCAGAGAAGCTGTCCTGCTGGTGTGAGGCGGCATCGCGCAGCACGCCGGGCTGCAGGCGGGCCACGGCGTCGATCAGCGTGAGTGCGGGCAGTTCGCCGCCAGACAGCACGTAATCACCCAGGCTGATCTCTTCATCGACATGCGCGTCGATGAAGCGCTGGTCGATGCCCTCGTAGCGGCCGCACAGCAGCACGGCGCCGGGCGAAGCGGCCAGGGCTTGCACGCGCGGCTGCGTCAGTGGCTTGCCGGCCGGGCTGAACAGGATCACGGGCAGGCGCGGGCCGCCCGCAGCATCCTGATCAGCGCGGATGGCCGACAAGGCACGCGCCAGCGGTTCGACCAGCATGACCATGCCCGGACCACCGCCAAAGGGGCGATCGTCAACGCGGCGGTAGGTGTCTTCGGTGAAATCGCGCAGCGGCCACAGGCGCACGTCCACGGCCTTGCTCTCGAAGGCGCGGCGCGTCACGCCCACGCGGCCGAAAGGCTCGAAGAGCTCCGGAAACAGGGTGATGACGTCGAAGCGCATGGCGCCCGGCCCGAACTCAGTAGTCCAGACCCCAGTCGGCCACGATCAGGCGCTCGGCCAGGCTGACCCGGTCGATGTAGGCGGACACGAAGGGGATCAGGCGCTCGGCCGCATCGCCGGGCTTGGGCGCCTCGCCAGCCGGAAGCGCGCAACGCAGCACACAGTGCGGGCCTGTGTCGAGCAGGTCGACCACCGTGCCCAGGGCCTGGCCTTCACGGTTGACGACGTTCAGGCCGATCAGGTCGATCCAGTAGAACTCGTCGTCGCTGTCGGGGGTGGGGAAAGCAGAACGCGACACGAACACGCGCGCGCCCTTGAGGGCCTCTGCGCCGTTGCGATCATCCAGGCCATCGATGGTGGCCACGATGACGTCGCCCTGCTCCTTGGCAGATTTGACGCGCAGCAAAGCCGGCTGGCTGAGGCGAGCCGGCGCACGGGTGTCAGGGGCAGGAGAAGCTCTGCGGGCCGGAACGGCCGCGGAGGCACCAGCGGCAGCGCCTGCGGGCGCGCCAGGTTTGCGCACGGCGCCTGCCTGGGGCAGCGCCGGTTGCACAAACCATTTCTTGGTGCAGAACAGGGCCTGGGGATCGGAGGAGAAGGGATGCAGCTTGATGCCGCCCTTCACGCCCCAGGCGTCGATGACACGGGCCACCTCGATGGCATCTTCGGGCCAGGGGGTGCCGTCAGCCAGCACCGGTCCCTGCGTGGACGCCACCGCGCGCTCGGTCATCGATCAGGCTGGCTTCAAGCCGCGGGAGCGGCAGCAGCCTTGGCCTTGGCTTCCTTGACCAGGCGAACCACGGTGGGCGACACCTGGGCGCCGTTGCTCACCCAGTGATCCAGGCGGTCGAACGCCACGCGCAGGCCTTCAGCCTTGCCGGAAGCGACGGGGTTGTAGAAGCCCACGCGCTCCAGGAAACGGCCGTCACGGCGGTTGCGGGAGTCAGCAGCGACGATGTTGAAAAACGGGCGCTTCTTGGAGCCGCCACGAGCCAGTCGAATCACGACCATGATGTGTCCTTCAGGATGATGATGCGACGGCCAACACGGGGAGACACTCGCGCACGGACCGTCATGAGGCGCCAAGCCAACAACATTGCCTTCAATGACAATGCCCTCAACTTGAACGCCAGCCTCCCAGCCTGACTAGATACGTGCATCCTCAAAGGAATGCCCAAGCCGGGAAATCGCGCATTATAGCGGGCAAGGCCATCCGTGGCAAACGTCTGCCCAGAATCATCAGAAATCCTGCCAGCACCCACCATGCACAGCGCTCCGACGACATCGCCCGCCACCAGCACCGCCCTCGGAACTGCACCCGCCACGGCGCCCGGCCTCTACCGCTCCAAGACGCTGGCCACCTGGCTGGGCCTGCTGGGCGGCCCCCTGGGCCTGCACCGCTTCTACCTGGGCGGCCTGGGCGATGTGTGGGGCTGGCTGCACCCGCTGCCCACCCTGCTGGGCCTGTGGGGCCTGCACCGCATGGACCAGCTCGGCCAGGACGACCGCCTGGCCTGGCTGCTGCTGCCCCTGCTGGGCCTGAGCTTCGCCACCGCCATGCTGCAGACCATCCTGATCGGCCTGACACCGGACGAGCGCTGGCACGCCCGCCACAACCCGACGCTGGCCGGCCGCGCCGATGCCCCCGCCGCCGGCTGGGGGGCCGTGATCCCGGTGATCCTGGCCCTGGTGCTGGGCGCCGGTGTGCTGATGGCCACCATCGCCTTCTCGGGCCAGCGCTACTTCGAGTACCAGGTGGAAGAGGCGCTGAAGATCAGCCAGTGAGCCTCAGGTCCGGAACATGAAATACGCTGCCCCCACCAGGCACAGCGCGGCCCAGATGTAATCCAGCTTGAAGGGCTGCCCCAGGTAGAACACCGCGAAAGGCACGAACACGCTCAGGCTGATCACCTCCTGCATGATCTTGAGTTGCCCCACGCTGAGCTGCTGCACGCCGATGCGGTTGGCCGGCACCTGCAGCAGGTACTCGAACAGCGCGATGCCCCAGCTGATCAGCGCCGCCACGATCCAGGGCTTGCTGGCCAGGTTCTTGAGGTGCCCGTACCAGGCGAAGGTCATGAACACGTTGGAGAGCACCAGCAACAACGCGGTCTGCATTGGGATCGGCAGGGAGGACAGCAGTGGGATGTTCATGCGGCCAGTCTAAGTCGCGGCACCTGAACCGCACCCAACGCCCGCCGGCTAACGGATAATCTCGCTTTTGCCGCGACCACGGCACCTCCAGCCGCACCGCCCCATGAGCTCGACCACGCCCCCGACCAACACCCCGCTGACCTACGACCAGGCCGGCGTCAACTACGACCTGATCGACCCGCTGAAGATCGCGGCGCAGCGCGCGGCGGCCGCCACGGGCGCGCACCTGGGTGGCCACGGCTTCAGCGAAGTGGGCGCCTCGCGCGGTGAATCGGCCTATGTGGTCGATGTGGGCCCGATGTACCTCGCCTCCATCGTGGAATGCCTGGGCACCAAGCCCCTGGTGGCCGACGAGATGGCCCTGCTGACGGGCAAGAGCTACTACGACGGCATCGCGCAGGACACCATCGCCATGGCGGTGAACGACCTGATCACCGTGGGCGCCACGCCCCTGGTGGTGCAGGCCTACTGGGCCGCTGGCGGCTCCGACTGGTTCAACGACGCGCAGCGCTCGCAGGCCCTGGTGGCCGGCTGGAAGAAGGCCTGCGACACCTGTCAGGTGGCCTGGGGCGGCGGCGAAACCCCCGCGCTGGCCGGCATCGTGGCCGATGGCCGCGTGGACCTGGCGGCATCGTGCACCGGCATCATCAGCCCCAAGACCCGCCTGTCGGTGGGCGACAAGCTGGGCGCGGGCGACGCCATCGTGTTCCTGGCGGCCAGCGGCATTCACGCCAACGGCCTGTCGCTGGCGCGCAAGCTGGCCGAGCGGCTGCCCAAGGGCTACCTGACGGACATCGGCAACGGTCAGACCTATGGGGAAGCCCTGCTGGCCCCCACGGTGCTGTACTCGCCCGTGACCGAAGCGCTGGCCCAGGCCGGCATCATCCCGCACTACTGTGCCAACGTGACGGGCCATGGTTGGCGCAAGCTGATGCGCCACGCCAAGACGCTGACCTACCGCATCACTCAGGTGCCGCCCAAGACCGCCGTGCTGGACTTCATACAGCGCGAATGCCAACTGGACGACCACGAGGCCTACGGCACGCTGAACATGGGCGCGGGCTTCGCGCTGTACCTGGCCGCCGACCAGGCCGAGCGCGCGGTCGAGATCTCGCGCGGCCTGGGCATCGACGCCTGGGTGGCGGGCCGTGTGGAAGAAGGCCCCAAGCGCGTGGTGATCGAACCGCTGGGCGTGGCCTTCGAAGGCGACGAGCTCCAGCTTCGCTAAACAGCACACATACGGTCAACGGATACCGTTGATCGACAAAGCAATAAAAGGGCCCGCTCGAGGCCCTTTTTGCATGTTTTCGTGAAGATCTTCACGATGTGTCCTGAAACCCGATCAGGGATCCTCCCGCATTCAGTTTTGCCATTTCGCGGCCGAAAACACTTCGAATGCCGCTGCAAGGGCTTGGCCCCGTTCAACGGCATGGTTCTCCATTCGTTCGACCGCGCCCACAGGCCCGCATCAGCCCTCCGGCGCCCACGACAGACTGAAGCATGAACATCCGCAACATCCGCATCGGACAACGCCTGACCATCGGCTTCGGCCTGGTCATCGCCCTGCTCGTACTGCTGGCCGGCCTGGCGCTGATGCGCATCCAGAGCCTCAGCGCCGAAGTGGGATCGCTCACGCAGACCACCTACCCGCGCACGGTGGTGGCCAACAACATGAAGGCCGACCTCAACGAGATGTCGCGCAGCATGTTGAGCATTCTGGTCATGACCGACGAGGGGCAGATCAAGGGCGAGCTGGCCAACATCGAGAAGTACAACAAGATCCACGAGGCCAACGTGGCCAAGTTGCAGCAACTGATCACGGACGCCGAAGGGCAGGAGCTGCTCAAGAAGATGGAAGACCTGCGGGCCAAGGCGCTCAAGGGGCAGACCTCCTTCGTCAAGCTCATCAACGAGAACCTCAAGGAAGACGCGATGACGAAGTTCCTGTTCTCGGTGCGATCGGCCCAGACCAAGTATTTCGAATCGCTGGACACGCTGATCGAGCAGCAGAACCGCAGCATGGAGCAGGCCGGCGAGCAATCGACCACGCAGGCCCACGCCACCATGGCCTTCATCCTGGGGCTGGCCGTGGCCGCCGCGCTGATCAGCGTGGTCGTGGCCCTGCTGGCCACCCGCAGCATCACCCTGCCGCTGAACCGCGCCGTGAAGATCGCGCAGCAGGTGGCCAAGGGTGATCTGACCAGCACCATCGTGACGCGCAGCCAGGACGAGACCGGCCAGCTGATGCAGGCGCTGGACCACATGAACCGCAGCCTGCAGGGCATCGTGGGCAATGTGCGCCAGGGCACGGAGATGATCGCCTCGGCCTCGACCGAGATCGCCTCGGGCAACTCGGACCTGTCGATCCGCACCGAACAGCAGGCTGCCTCGCTGCAGCAGACCTCGGGCGCCGTGACCG
>CALAKR010000364.1 GCA_937923225.1 uncultured Aquabacterium sp.
CGCGCTCGACGACGCATCCACACCCGCATACCAGGCATCGACCACCGTGCGCAGCAGCCCGAAGGCGCAGATGGCCACCACCAGCCCCACCATGGTCAGCAGGGTGCGCAGGCGGTGCCTGAAGGCGTTGCGCAGCAGCAGCTTGAAGAGGAACATGGCGCTGCGTGTTCAGTGCCCGGCCTGGCGGGGCATCTCGTCGTCCGGCACCAGCACGCCTTTTTCCAGGTGGATCAGGCGGCCCGCGCGCGAAGCGGCTTTCGGGTCGTGCGTGACCATCACGATGGTCTTGCCCAGGTCGCGCTGCAGCTGCTGCAGCAGGTTGAGCACTTCCTCGCCGGTGGTCCGGTCCAGGTCACCCGTGGGCTCGTCGGCCACGATCAAGGCCGGGTCGGCCACCAGTGCGCGAGCGATCGCTACGCGCTGCTGCTGCCCACCAGAGAGCTCGTTGGGATAATGGTCCACACGGTCACCCAGGCGCACCATGTCCAGCGCGGCGGCCACGTGCTCGTGCCGTTGGCGGCGCGAGAGGCTGGTCAGCAGCAAGGGCAACTCCACGTTTTCGAAGGCCGTGAGCACGGGCATCAGGTTGTAGAACTGGAAGATGAAGCCCACGTGGCTGGCACGCCAGTCGGCCAGCTCGCCTTCGTTCAGGGTGGCGATGTCCACACCGCCAATCTCGATACGGCCGGAGGTGGGCTGGTCGATGCCCGCGATCAGGTTCAGCAGCGTGCTCTTGCCCGAGCCGCTGGGGCCCATCAGCGCGACGAACTCGCCGGCCTGCACATCGAGGTGGATGTCTTCCAGCACGGGGATGTGCTGGCCGCCCCGTTGGTACGACTTGCTCAGCTTGCGGATGCGGATCAGCGCGTTGTCATCAAGGCCTGCCATGTCACTTCTCGGCCTGCTTGACGGTGGCGCCATCGTGCAGCTTGGCGGGCGGCGCCAGCACCACCTTGTCGCCGGACTTGATCGCATTGGCTGCCACGGGCGCGATCTCCAGCACCTCGCCGATGGTGCGGCCGGCCTTCACGGCCACGGGCGATGCCGTCATCACGGGCGCGTCCAACGGGCCGCTGCTGATGATGCGCCACACGGCCTTGACGCCATCACGCTCGACCACGGCCTGCGGGTTCACGCCCAGCACGGGCTTCTGGTCCGCATCCGTCACTGGCTTGGACAGGAAGCTCACCTTCGCGCTCATCTCCGGCAGCACACGCGCATCGAGCTTGTCGAAGCGGATCTTGGTCATCACCGTGGCCTTGGCACGGTCCACCGTGGGCACGATGCCGCCCACCGAGCCCCGGAAGCGCACATCGGGCAGCGCATCGAGCACGATCTCGACCGGCTGGCCGATGCGCACCTTGGCCAGGCTGCTCTCGGACACATCGGCCTCCACCTCCAGCGTGCCCATGTCGGCCATGGTCAGCACGGCGCCCTGCGAGCCGGCCGCGTTGGAGAAAGGCGTGATGATGTCGCCCACGTTGGCGTTCTTGACCAGCACCACGCCATCGAAGGGCGCTCGGATCTCGGTGAAGTCCTGGTTGACCTGCTGCACCTTGCGTTGCGCTTGCGCAGCCGACACGCTGGCCTGGGCCGCGGCCACGCTGGCCTGCGCGGCATTGGCGCGTGTCTGCGCCGCATCCACGGCCTGCGGCGAGATGAAGCCCTGCGCCTGCAGGCCCTTGCTGCGCGCCAGTTCGGCCTGGGCATTGGTGTTCTCGACCTGGGCCTGACGCAGCCCGGCCTCGGCCTGACGGATGCCCGCTTCGGCCGCGGCGATGGCAGCCTGCACGTCGCTGGCGTCCAGACGCGCGATAACCTCGTCCTTCTTGACACGCGAGCCTTCGCGCACCATCAGCTCCACCAGGCGCCCTGTGGCCTTGGACGCGACCGCCGCACGCCGCTGCGCCACCACGTAGCCCGAGGCGGTCAGTTCAACGTACTGCTGCGAAGGCGTGGTCGAGACGACAGCGGCCGTCTGCACCGGCATGGCGCGTGGCGCGAACAGCCAGGCCCCACCCGCGGCCACCACGATGGCGCCAGTGGCCCACAAGCCCCAATGCGGCCCACGCTTGCGGCCAGCCTGGGAGGCGCTTCGATCAATGCGCAGTTGGGACAGGCCCGCCGAGTTTTCTTTCGGTGTGGTCATGAATGCTTGCAGCCGGAACGCTGCACAAAGAATGCAATGGTTGGCAATCCCCCCCAACGGGGGTGGAGCTCATGTCTGGTTCAGGGCAGACTCAGCGCCTTCGAATATCTCATGATCGGGAAGGATCTCACATGTCATCCAGGATCTCCTGGCGTGCACTCACGCCCATCGCCGCGGCCCTCGCCCTGCTGGCAGCCGCGCCTGCACAGGCCATCACCTTCGAACAGCTTGCAGCCGATGGCTCGGGCAGTGGCGTGTTCTACACCCCGCTGGCCAATGACTGGATCCTGGCGCCCGGCGCCAATGAATCGTCTTTGAGCAGCACCTCAGGCGGCTGGCTCGTCGGCCTGGGCACCAACAACTACGGCAGCGGTGAAAACGGCACGCAGACGTCCACCATCTTCGGCGCCGGCCTGCTGCTGCCCTCGTCCACCTATGGCTGGCGCATCGACTTCTCGGCCAACCTGCGCACCTGGGATTCGTACAACGACGGCAGCGTCGTGGCCCCCAACCCCGGCGCATCGCTCGGCGACTGGGATCTCTTCGCCGTCAACGCCAACCACCAGGATTTCTACTGGAACCTGACCGCGGCCGGCGTGCCCGGTGGCGGCGAGACCGCCGTTCCCACCTTCGCACCGCTGGCCACCGCCTCGTCGTCTGGCACCCTGGTCGATCCACTGCTGCCCGTCCGCCCGGCCGGCACCCCGGTGTCCTACACCAACCAGGGTGACGCCCGTTACCTGCCCGGCAGCACCTGGGCCTGGGGCGGCCGCGACTACGCCGTCGGCTACTTCGAATCAGTGTCTACCAATGGCTCGGTGATCGCTGGCGGCAACAACCCCACCTACGTCAGCTTCGTGCTGGACACCTTCACCCCTGACTTCAACGACAGCAACTACCCCTCCTGGGGCGAGTTCGGCCCCACCGGTGTGTTCAACGACGTACCTGATGGCGCCGAAGGCGAAGGCCCTGGCGGCTC
>CALAKR010000365.1 GCA_937923225.1 uncultured Aquabacterium sp.
GACGGCCTTCATGGCCGCCATCGACAGCCTGGTGCGCCAGGGGCTCGAAGGCGCGCTGCCCGACGAGACGCAGGTGATCTACGTGTCGCCGCTCAAGGCGCTGTCCAACGACATCCGCGTGAACCTGGACGCGCCGCTGGCCGGCATCCGCACCGCGCTGGCGCAGCATGGCCTGCCCGACGTCGAACTGCGCGCCGCCGTGCGCACCGGTGACACCCCCCAGGCCGAGCGCGACCGGCTCAAGCGCAAGCCGCCGCACATCCTGGTGACCACGCCCGAGTCGCTGTACGTGCTTCTGGGCTCGGTGTCGGGGCGGCGCATGCTCGGCACGGCGCGCACGCTCATCGTCGACGAGATCCACGCCGTGGCGGCCACCAAGCGCGGCAGCCACCTGGCGCTGTCGATGGCGCGGCTTGATGCGCTGTGCGGCCGGCCGCTGGTGCGCGTGGGGCTGTCTGCCACGCAAAAGCCCATCGACGAGGTAGCGCGCTTCCTGGTGGGCGCGAGCTGCATCGCGCCGGATGGCACGCCTGATTGCACGCTGATCGACATCGGCCACCACAAGCAGCGTGATCTAGCGCTGGAGTTGCCGCCCGTGCCCTTGTCGGCCGTGATGAGCAACGACCAGTGGGAGATGGTCTACGACCGCCTGGCCGAGCTGGTGGCGCAGCACCGCACCACGCTGGTGTTCGTGAACACGCGGCGCATGGCCGAGCGCGCCGCGCGCCACCTGGGTGAGCGCCTCGGGCGGGATGTGGTGGCGGCCCACCATGGCAGCCTGGCACGCGATTCGCGGCTGGATGCCGAACAGCGTCTGAAGGCGGGCGCGCTGAAGGTGCTGGTGGCCACGGCCTCGCTGGAGCTGGGCATCGACATCGGAGATGTGGACCTGGTGTGCCAACTGGGCTCGCCGCGCTCCATTGCCAGCTTCCTGCAGCGGGTGGGGCGCTCGGGCCACGCGGTGGGCGGCGTGCCCAAAGGGCGGCTGTTCCCGCAGTCGCGCGACGACCTGCTCGAATGCGCGGCCCTGCTCGACAGCGTGCGCCGTGGCGAACTTGACCGCCTGCGCCTGCCGCCCGCGCCACTGGACGTGCTGGCCCAGCAGATCGTGGCCGAGGTGACCTGCCAGGATTGGGGCGAGAACGCGCTCTACGAACTGGTGCGGCAGGCCTGGCCTTACGCCAGTTTGCCTCGCGCCAGCTTCGACGAGGTCGTGCGCATGCTGGCCGAGGGCTTCACCACGCGCAACCGTACGCGCGGCGCCTACGTGCAGCGAGACGCCGTGAACCGCCGACTGCACGGCCGTGCCGGTGGCCGCATGACGGCGGTGATGTCCGGCGGCACCATCCCCGACGTGGCCGACTACAGCGTGATCCTGGAGCCGCAGGCCCACAACATCGGCACCGTGCACGAAGACTTCGCTGTCGAAAGCATCGCCGGTGACGTGTTCCAGCTGGGCAATGCCAGCTACCGCATCCTGAAGGTCGAGCCGGGGCGCGTGCGCGTGGCCGATGCCCAGGGCGCGCCGCCCAGCATCCCTTTCTGGCTTGGCGAGGCCCCGGGGCGCAGTGACGAGCTGTCGCAGGCCGTGTCGCGCCTGCGCGCGGAGGTCACCAAGCGCTTCGACGATGACTTGGCCACCACGGCCGCGCCGCGTGCCCAGCACTACCTGGCTCAGGAGCTTCAACTGGGCGATGTGGCCGCGGCCCAGATCGTGGACTACCTGGTGCGCACGCGCGCCGCCCTGGGCACCGTGCCCACACAGCAGCGGCTGGTCATCGAGCGCTTCTTCGATGAATCGGGCGGCACGCAACTGGTGATCCATTCGCCCTACGGCAGCCGGCTCAACCGTGCCTGGGGCCTGGCCTTGCGCAAGCGCTTTTGCCGCCCGTTCAACTTCGAGCTGCAGGCGGCCGCCACGGAAGACGCCATCGTGCTGTCGCTGTCGAGCAGCCACAGCTTTCCGCTGATCGACGTGGCGCGCTACCTGCACAGCAATACAGCGCTGGACGTGCTGGTGCAGGCCCTGCTGGATGCACCGCTGTTCGGCGTGCGCTGGCGCTGGAACGCCACCACCGCGCTCGCGTTGCCGCGCTTCACGGGCGGACGCAAGGTGGCGCCGCAATTGCAGCGCATGCGCAGCGAGGATCTGCTGGCCGCCGTCTTCCCGGACCAGGTGGCCTGTGCCGAGAACATCGTAGGCGAGCGCGAGGTGCCTGAGCACCCGCTGGTGGCGCAGACCCTGTACGACTGCCTGCACGAGGCCATGGACGCCGATGGCTGGCTGGCGCTGCTGCGCGGGCTGGAGTCAGGCCGTATCGCCATCGATGCGCGCGAGACCACGGCCCCATCCCCCCTGGCTGCCGAGGTGCTGAGCGCGCGCCCTTACACCTTCCTGGACGATGCCCCACTGGAGGAGCGCCGCACGCAGGCCGTGATGGCGCGCCGTTTGACCGATCCGGACCATCCGGACGACCTCGGGCGCCTGGACCCGGCCGCCATTGACGACGTGCGCGATCAGGCCTGGCCCCAGGCCCGTGACGCCGATGAAATGCACGACGCCTTGATGAGCCTGGGGCTGGTCACGGCTGACGACCTGCGCGCGCAGCCCGCCTGGGTGCCTTTGCTGCAGGCGCTGGCAGCTGATCGCCGGGCCACACAACTGGTTCGCGTTGATGCTGGCCCAGCGCCCTGGGTCGCGGCAGAGCGCCTGCCGCAAGCCCGCGCCCTGTTCCCGCAGGCCACGCCCCAACCCGCCATCGACGTGCCGAGCGAGTTCCAGTGCCTCTGGACCCTTGACGATGCCCTGGTCGAGATGGTTCGGTCACGCCTGGGCGGCCTGGGGCCGGCCACGGTGGCGCAACTGGCGCGCGACCTGGGGCAAGACACCCCGGACATCACCGTGGCACTGGGGCGGCTGGAAACCGAAGGCGTGGCCATGCGTGGCCGTTTCACACCCCAGGCTGCCGAACCTGGCGCGCCCGAGGAATGGTGTGAACGCCATCTGCTGGCGCGCATCCATCGCTACACCATCGCCCGGCTGCGCCGCGAGATCGAGCCGGTGGCGCCGCGCGATTTCATGCGCTTCCTGTTCGATTGGCAGCGCGTGGCTGACGACACCCGCATGCAGGGCGATGAGGCCCTGCCCGCCATCATCGAACTGCTCGAAGGCTATGAAGTACCGGCCGGTGCCTGGGAGGCTGAACTGCTGCCCGCACGCCTCGCCGATTACAGCCCGATCTGGCTGGACCAGCTGTGCACCGGCGGCAAGGTGGCCTGGACAAGGTTGCGTGGCCAGGCCGCCAGTGCATCAGGCACGGCAGGCGAGGGCAGTGGGGCTGCGGCTACCACCTTGCGCACCACGCCCATCGTGCTGCTGCCGCGGCGTATGCTGGGCCTGTGGCGCAGCCTGCCGCCTCAGCGCGCCGAGGACGATGAGTCACTGCTGTCACCCAAGGCGCGACGCGTGGCCGCGCGGCTGGAAGCCGAGGGCGCGTCCTTCTTCGACGATCTGGCCGCAAGTGCCCACCTGCTGCCCACCGAGCTGGAAGGCGCACTCACCGAACTGGTGGCGCGCGGCCGTGCCCATTGCGACAGCTTCGTCGGGCTGCGGGCCTTGTTGCTGCCCTCGTCCAAGCGCCCCTCGGCCCATGGTGGACGGCGGGGGCGGCGTGCGGCGGCGTTCGGGCTGGAGGATGCCGGTCGCTGGGCCCTGGTACGGCGGCCCGTGGTGCCCGCACCGCAGGAGACCTCAGGCCGCGCCATGGCGACTGTGCTGGACCCCGATGCCGTCGAGCACGTGGCACGCGTGCTGCTGCGCCGCTACGGCATGATGTGCTGGCATCTGCTGGAGCGTGAGGCGGCCTGGCTGCCGCCCTGGCGTGAGCTGCTGCGCGTGTACCAGCGGCTGGAGGCGCGTGGCGAGATCCGCGGCGGGCGTTTCGTGGCTGGCATCAGCGGCGAACAGTTCGCCTTGCCCGAGGCCGTGGGCCTGATGCGTGCTGTGCGCCGCCGCCCGCATGATGGCACGTTGGTGCGCATTTCGGCGCTCGATCCCTTGAACCTTGCAGGCACGTTGCTGCCCGGCGCCAAGGTGCCCCGCCTGGCCGGTGCGCGCCTGGTGTTCGAAGATGGCATGCCCGTGGCGAGCCTGGTGGGCAACGACGTCCACCTGCTGCAGGAGGGCATGGCCGCCCCGCACATCTCGCGCGTGCGCCAAGCCCTTATTTGATCCCTCACCGGGGTATCAGCCCTCGGTTTTGCGCGCGCCTCGGATGTTCATGGCCGCCAGGCCGAACTGCAGCGCGATCAGGGCATACGCCTCGGTGCTCCAGCCCCAGGCGACCCACAGCACATTGCTCAGCAGGTAGAGCCAGAAGCCCCAGTTGCGCCGGTGCTTGGTGCGTGAGGCCACCAGCCAGGCGGCGATCAGGGTCACGGCCATGGCGGGCCACTGCAGCAGATCCATGGATGTCAATGCACCGTGGTGTTGAGCGAGGCCAGGAGCCGGCTCAGACGTTCGATGTCCACAGGCTTGACCAGGTGCTCGCGGAAGCCGCTGTCCTTGGCGCGTTGGCGGTCTTGCTCCTGACCATAGCCCGTGAGGGCTATCAGAGGGGTGTCGGCCTGCCCTGGCAAGGCATGGATGGCCTTCGCCAGCTCATACCCGTCCATCACCGGCAGGCCGATGTCGAGCAGGCCCACATCAACATGCTGTTCACTGAGCAGCTTCAGTCCACTCGGGCCATCGTGGGCCACCAGCACCGCATAGCCCCAACTGCGCAGCAACTCGCACAGCATGTTGGCCGCATCCTCGTTGTCATCGACCACCAGTGCGGTCTGGCCTGTACCCAAAGGGGCTCCGTGCTGGCCCATGCCGCAGCCTGCGTCGTCTTCGTCCTCGGCGGCCAGCAGGGGCAGCGTCAGATCGAAGCGGCTGCCCTGGTCCGGTCCGTCGCTGTGGGCCGTGAGCGTGCCTCCGTGCATCGTCGCCATGGTGCGGGCGATGGTCAGGCCCAGGCCCAGTCCGCCCTGCGAGCGGTCCAGGCCCTGGCGCCCTTGCGTGAACAGGTCGAACACCCGCTGCAGGTCATGGCGTGAGATGCCGATGCCGTTGTCGATCACGCTCAGCACGAGATCCCCCTCATCACCCATTGCAGCCTTGACCCGAATCTGCCCTTGCTGCGGCGTGTAGCGGGCGGCATTGATCAGCAGGTTGGCGATGACCTGCGCCAGGCGCACAGGGTCGGCCATCACTTTCAGGCCGGTGGGCGGCACCTCTAGCGACAGGGCATGGCGGCGCTGCTCGATCAGTGGCGAGGCGGTTTCTACCGCCTTGCTCACCACCGACCACAGCTCGGTGGGGACAGGCTGCAAGGTGACATGGCCGCGGATGATGCGGGCCACGTCCAGCAGGTCGTCGATCAGCCGGGTCATGTGGTGCACCTGCCGGCCGATGATGGCGCGCTCGCGCTGTGAACCGGTGTCGCCGCGCATCTCCATCAGGTGACGCGCAATCTGGATGGGGGCCAGCGGGTTGCGCAGTTCGTGGCCGAGCATGGCGATGAACTCGTCCTTGGCGCGGCTGGCCTGGCGCAGTTCGTCGGCGGTGTGCCGCAGGCGGTGCTCGATGCGCGAGCGTTCGATGAACTGTGCGCCCTGGCGTGCATACAGATCGAGCATGCGCAGGGCTTGCTCGGAGGGCTGCGTGGGCTGGCGCCAGTGAGTGGAGAGCATGCCCATGGGTGAGCCGTTCTGCCCGAGCAGGGGTGTGCTCTGGACGGCCAGGTAGCCGGCTTTGTCGGCCACCTGGCGCAGCGCGCCGGCCCCGGGCTCGCTGTTCAGATCGGGAATGACGATGCGCTTCCCCTGGCGCAGTGCACGGCCGCAGGCAGATTCGTGTTCGCCGTCCACTTGGGCGAAATGGCGCAGGAAGCCTTCATCGAAGCCGCGCTGCGCGGCGATCCGCAGCGTGCGATGGTTGGTGTCAAACAGCTGGATGTGGCCCTTGTCGGCATCCATCAGCGAAATGGCTGCGTCCAGCACCTCGTGCAGGGCGCTGTCCAGATCCTGGGCATGCACCAGCCGCGCCACCAGGTCGTTGAGCTGGGTCATCGACTTCAGGTCGCGGGCCAGGGCCTGCTCAGCCTCCACGCGACGCGTCACGTCGGTCAGTGTCACCATCACGCCCAGGATGTCGCCTCGGGGGCCCCGAACGGGGCTGTAGCTGATGCTCAGGCTCAACTCACGCTCACCGCCATCGAGCTGCAGGCGGTAGGGCTGATCTTCCAGGTAGACGCTGTCGCCCTGCGTCATCACGCGCTCATAGATGGGGCCATTGAAATGCCAGACCTCGGGCCAGCACTCTTGCGTGGGCCGGCCCAGGTAGGTGGGGTGCTTGTCCCGCATCAGGCGCGCGTAGGCATCGTTGTAGATCTGCAGCAACTGCGGGCCCCACAGCAGGATCATCTCGAAGCGGTTGTCCAGCACGGACGACACCACGGTGCGCAGTGTGTCGGACCAGGTGTCGATGGGGCCCAGTGCGGTGTTCGACCAATCCTTGGTACGGATCATCCGGGCGACTTCGCTGTCGCCGGGCGGCCAGTCCGATGGGATGTCCTCTCTGGCGTCCATCAGGCGGGACGGTCTTCGGGTTCTTCGTCTTCGTCGACCACCAGGTTGTCGAGATCGACAGCCTGAGGATCGTCCAGGGACACGAGTTCAGCCGAGGTGTCCAGCGCTTCCTGGGCGGACAGCACCACACGGTCAGGGGCGACGTCGCCGCCTTCACGCCAGTCTTCGGGCACGGCTGGGCCGCGCTCGCCGGTGCCGGCGGTGTCGCTGTCGGCCTGCAGATCGGTATTGCCGGCACCCGAAATGGAGGCGGCACGGCTTTCAAAATCGTCCTCGGTTTCCAGGTGCAACTGGCCCTGAATGTCGGAGCCGCTGTCCGAACTGTCGCTGGGGCCGAGCAGGTCGGCGTCACGCCCCGCGGCGTGGGTGGGCGCGGGCGTGGCGCCCAGGATGCTGTTCTTGGCCATGGTCGTCTCCTGTGATGGACGGGTATTGGCCTGCTTTTGGCAAACGGCGTGCCTCAGGTTTGCCGGCTTGGCGCCGATATGACAGGGTGAAACGCGCCCCGAGTGGCGCAGGAGTGTTGTGACCGACAGGGATGGCCAAGGCGTGAAGGAACATCAAACATCAGCACAGGTGCAAAAAGTGCAAAAACGCCGTCTGGCGTGGTTGCCGTTCACCCTGGCCTTGCTGGTGGCGGCCCTGCTGCTGGCCTGGCAGCGCCTGTATTTCGAGATGCAGGACGCGCACCGCACCGCCCTGAGCGAGGCCGAATCGATCATGACCGTGGTCGAACTGTCCCGGGCCATGAGTTCGACGGATGTATCGCCCTGGCTGACCAGCGCGTCCAGTCGTTTCAACGATGTCGTGTCGTCGAGCTATTGCGTGGGCCAGCATTGCACGGCCCACTACCGGCAGGGCCAGGCACCGCTGTGCTCACAGGGGGAGCGCTGGGGATCGGTCTGCGCGCAGTCCTTCCCACGGGGGGCGGAAACGTTCGTGGAGGTTCGCCACTCCCTGATGCCGGCCTACCTGGCCACGCTGCGGGACATGGTGATGGTGGGCGTGGTGGCCCTGCTGGGATTGGGCACGTGGTTCAGTGCCGAGCAACGCCTGCGCCAGCAGGTGCTGCGCCGTGAGGATCAACTGCGGCATGCCGCCCGGCACGATGCGCTGACGGGCCTGCTCAACCGCGCGGCCTTCGACGCCACGCTGGCCGAACATCTGGCCCGCCCCAAGGCTGAGCGCAGCCCGGCCACCTTGCTGTACATGGACCTGGACGGGTTCAAGCACCTCAATGACACGCATGGCCACCACATGGGTGACCAGGTGCTCAAGGAAGTGACCCGCCGCTTCGCCATTGCCCTGCCTGAGGCACGGGCCAGCATGGGCCGCCTGGGGGGCGATGAGTTCGCCGTGATCCTGCCCAACGTGAGCGAGCCGCTGGCCGTGGCGGCCTCGGTCGATGCGATCACGGAGAGCCTGATCCCGCCCTTCGAGGCCGAGCAGATGTCGGCCCAGTTGGGCGTGAGCATCGGCGCGGTGGTGCTCGATGCCGAGGTGCACACGGCCGAAGAGGCCCTGCGCCGCGCAGACGTGGCCATGGACGAAGCCAAGCGCCTGGGCCATGGCAAGCTGGTGCTGTTCGATGACCTGCTCGGCTCGCGTGCGCGGCGCCGTCAGTTCATCCAGTCGGAGTTGCGCCCTGCCATCATCCAGGGCCAGCTGTACCTGGAGTATCAGCCGCAGGTGGGCATGGATGGCGGCATGCGGGGCGTGGAGGCCCTGGTGCGCTGGCGTCATCCCCGCTTCGGCGTGATCCGGCCTGACGAGTTCATCGGCGTGGCCGAAGAGACCGGCCTGATCCTGCCTCTGGGCGTGGCCGTGATCGAAATGGCCTGCCGTGATCTGGTGGCCTTGCGCGGGCAGGGCGTGGCCTTGCCCTATGTGAGCGTGAACGTGTCGCCGCGCCAACTGGCCGATCCGCAACTGGTGCCTGCGCTGATGAGCGCCCTGCGCCAGCATGGCCTGGGCCCGGCCGACATGGAGCTGGAAGTGACCGAAGGTGCGGTGATGGAAGTCAACGGCGCCGAGAGCTCGGTGCTGGACCACCTGTCGGCACGCGGGTTCCGCATTGCCATCGATGATTTCGGCACGGGCTATTCATCGCTCAGCCGCCTGCAGCGCATGAAGGTGGACAAGCTCAAGATCGACCGCTCCTTCATGGACGGCCTGGGTGAGCCGGGGCATGATCCGGTGCTGGTGGACATGATGCTGTCGCTGGCCAAGCGCCTGGGCGTCAAGAGCGTGGCCGAAGGCGTGGAGACCCAACAGCAGGCCGATTGGCTGCGCGATGCGGGCTGCCAGATGATCCAGGGTTACCTGTACGCCAAGCCCATGCCGCTGGCCCAGTTGACCGCGTGGCTCAAGGAGCGCGCGGGCGATCACGACGAGGATGAGGACGTGTGGTCGCCGACCATCTCCGCGGAGTTGTGAAGGCCTGCTCCTTCTGAGCCCCTTCGCGAGCCGACTCTGCAAGGCAATGGAGGCATGAAGATGCGCCCCCCGGACTAAGGGGTGCGTCACGGGACTGTCACGCAGCGTGCGCACCATCCACGCCCACAGACCACTCAACACACCGCAGTCCATGAGCCGCACGCCTTCCCTCGCTCGCCGCCTGAGCATCGCCCTGACCTCCATCGCCCTGGCCACGGCCACGGCCACCGCATCGGCCGGCCTGCTGGATGATGTTTCCAAGAGCTGGAGCTACAAGCACAGCAGCACGGGCGGTTTCCTGTCGGAGATCGTGGGTTTCGATGCCGCCACCAGCACTCTGTGGGTGGCCGGCGTGAGCGGCGTGGACGTGCTCAACGCCCGCACCGGCGCCTTCATCGACCGCATCGACACCACGGCCTACGGCCAGATCAACAGCGTGTCCATCCATAACGGCGTGGCGGCGTTCGCGATCGAGTCGACCGTGCGCACCAACCCGGGCGTGGTCACGCTGTACGACACCAGCACGCGCTCGCTTCTGGCCGGCACCAGCCCCATCACCGTGGGCGCCTTGCCCGACATGCTCACCTTCACCAAGGACGGCAGCAAGATCCTCGTGGCCAATGAAGGCACACCCAGCACCTATGGCACCCGCCTGCCTGATTCCGATGGCCACCGCAACTACGGCCCAGCCGCGAACGACCCCGTGGGCAGCGTCAGCATCATCGACGTGGGCACCCGCACGGTGACGCATGCCGCCACGCTGGCCGGTATGCAGCAGACAGGCACGCATATCCGCACCAACACCGGCATGGATTTCGAGCCCGAGTACATCGCCGTGAACGCGGCCGGCACCAAGGCCTACGTGACGCTGCAGGAGGCCAATGCCATCGGCGTGCTCAACGTGCAGACCGGTCAGTTCGAGAAGGTGATTGGCCTGGGCGCCAAGGATTTCAGCCAGCCCGGCAACCGCATCGACCCGCTCAACAATGGCACGCCCAGCCTGATCTCGGCCAACGTCAAGGGCCTGTACATGCCCGATGGCATCGCCGTGTACGAGAAGAACGGCCAGACCTTCATCGTGACGGCCAACGAAGGCGATTTCCGCGAAGACGATCAGGACCGCTCGGCCGCCAGCAGTTTCGGCGGCACAGGTGATCTGGCCAACATCCGCGTGTCGAACACTGATTCGTCCGTGGGTAACCTTTACGCCGCCGGCGCTCGCTCCTTCTCGATCCGTGATGAAAACGGCGTCATCGTGTACGACAGCGGCGAGATCCTCGACCGTGAAGCCATTGCTCGCGGCATCTACGACGATGGCCGCAGCCGCGACAAGGGTGTCGAGCCCGAAGGCGTCGAGGTGATGGACATCAATGGCCGCACCTTTGCGCTGATCGGCCTGGAGCGCACGCTCAAGGCCGGCATCGCCGTCTTCGACATCACCGATGCGGCGAACTCTACTTTCGTCGACATGATCGTGTCCGATGGCGATCTGGCGCCTGAAGGCCTCAAGGGCTACTTCCTGGATGGAAGCTACTACTTCGCCTTCTCCAGCGAAGGCAGCAACACCACCTCGGTCTACAAGCTGGCTGCTGCCGTGCCGGAGCCCGAGACCTACGCCATGGTGCTGTCGGCCCTGGCGGTGATGGGTGCGATGCGCGTGCGCCGTCGCCGTTGAGTGTGTGTGGGCCTGCCGGGCCGTTTGAATCGGGCCGGCTGGGCGCTGTCATTCGGTATTTGCCCGACACGCATCCGGGTGGTTGCCCATGGCCACCATGGATCGCCACGTTTAATATCCCTGCGCTGCACACACCAAATCCCTGGGGAGGGAGTCAGGCGGACGCCACCTTCAAGCTGAGGTGCAGCATCGTCAAAGATCCGCTGTTCGGGAGAGGTTATGAAGTACGCAGTTGGCTGCCTGACGATGGCAGCTGCCTTGGTGGGCGGTCCGGCGCAGGCTGTCCAGTTCGGTGGCGAGTCCACGTGGGCTTTCAGCACAGAACTCAATCAAGCCTTGAGGATCGGTCCACGGACCTTCTCGGCGATTGCCCCGGGCGAAGTCGATACCAGCATTGTTGTGCCGTTCAGCTACGGTCATGAGGTGCTGATGACCGCGCCGGTTTCAAACGTTGTCTACGGTGCATCATATGACGTGTCTGCCATCCATACGTCTGGCGGCATGACGATCACGTATGGATATGCTCCTTACATATCCCGTGGCGGCAGCATCGACATCACAGACTTGAGCATCGATCTGAACAGCAAGCGGGTCTATGCAACCCTGCGAGGTGATTTCAGCGGTGCTGTTTTGCAGCAAGCTGGCCAGGGCGACCCTAATCGGGTGGAAACGATTGAGAACTTCCATTTGTTCAATTACCAGACCTTGCTTGGATCAACTACGCTGACCCTCAGCGGAGAAACCAACTTTGAGGTCAGTGGCCTCACGATCACCAGCAGTGGCCTGGGCCACCTCATCAGTGCGCTGCGCCTGACGACCTTTGGGCCTGCGGCCTTGCGCAGCGTCACCAACTACGGTTTCATCACAACATCGATCTCGGCCGTGCCGGAGCCATCGACCTATGCCATGGCGCTGGTGGGCGGCGCGCTCGTTATGGTGGCAAAGCGGGCACGACGCCCAGCGCGCCAAGCTTGATCGCCCAGGGAGGTGGTGGCCCACAACACCTCCCACGTTCTAGGGCCTCCCAGCCTCCATGGGGGCCGGCTACATTGAATTGATCCAGACCTGCGGCCCAGCCCGCCATCAATTCAGGAACAAGCATGACCGAGCCGCAAAAGCCCAGCTCAAGCTGGTGGCAGACCCTGCCCGGCGTCCTCACGGCGCTGACCGCCACCATCACGGCCATCAGCGGCTTGGTGGCCCTGCTGTTCCAGAACGGGGTGATCGGCCACAAGGCCGAGGCCAAGGCAGACAGCCCGCCGATCCCGCACGTGGCTTCCACGGCGCCTGTTGCGCCGACAGAGGCCTCTTCGCGCCCGACGGGCTCTACGGGCAGTGCCAGCCCGCCCAGCACTGCGCCCAACAACACCGCAGTCACCACAGCCGCCCCTGCCAAGGCCACACCCAGGCCCTGGGCCGATGCCGAGGCCGTGCTGCTCAAGCGCGATGGCAGCACCGTGCGGGTCC
>CALAKR010000366.1 GCA_937923225.1 uncultured Aquabacterium sp.
AGCCAGGGATTGGTCTTTTTTGTCTTCCTCCGAGTACCGACCCATGCTTCATCTTTTTCGTAACCGCGGCGAGCGCCAGGCGCTCACGCAGCTGGCTGCCTCCCTCCCGCAAACACACACCGACGGTGGCCGCACTGCCGCCAGTTGGATAAACGTGCAACGTGAATGGACCTCGCGTGAGTTGCATGCCACTGAGCGTGAAAGCCGTATAGCCGAGCTTGAGCGCGAGCTGGAAAACGCCCGGTTGATGCTGGCCGAGGCCGACGCCAATGCGCGGGCCTCGGAAACCCGCTTTGACCTGGTCAATCGTGCGTCCAGTGAAGGCCTGTGGGACATGGAAGTGGTGGCAGGTGACCCGGTCAACCCGCGCAACCGCTTCTGGTGGTCGCAGCAATTTCGCGAAATGCTGGGGTTTCGCGACGAGCGCGATTTTCCCAATGTCTTGGCCAGCTGGGCTGACCGCCTGCACCCGGAAGACAAGGCCGCTACGCTGGAGGCCTTCGCTCGCCACCTGAACGACAAATCAGGCATGACCCCTTACCGGGTGCGCAACCGTCTGGCCATGAAGGACGGCAGCTACCGCTGGTTCATCGCCCAGGGTGAAACCCTGCGCGATGCACGGGGCGTGCCTTTGCGGGTTGCCGGCGCCTTGCGCGATATCCACGACGAGTTGCAGCGCGAACATGAGCACGACGTGATCATCACCCGTTTCGAACTGGCGCGGGAAATGCTCTCGGACGGGCTGTGGGACATGGAAGTGATCGCCGGTGACCCTGTCAATCCCAAGAATCCCTTCTGGTGGTCGCCGCAGTTCCGCCGTTTGCTGGGCTTCGAAACCGTCGAAGAATTCCCGGACGTGTTGGACAGCTGGGCCTCACGCCTGCACCCGGAGGACAAGGCCTACAGCCTGGAAGCCTTCCAGGCGCACCTGAACGACCGTACGGGCAAGACGCCGTTCGACATCGAGTACCGATTGAAAATGAAAAGCGGGGAGTACCGCTGGTTCCGCGCCCGTGGCCAGACCAAACGCGATTCCTACGGCGCGCCGTTACGTGTGGTCGGGGCATTGGTGGACGTTGATCTGGAGCACCAGCAGTCTGCCATGCGTGAGACCGAAGCAGCCCACCAGCGCACCCTGGAATCCAACATCACCAAGCTTACCCAGATCGTCGGCACCATTCAGAGCATTGCCAGCCAGACCAACCTGCTGGCGCTCAATGCCGCTATCGAGGCAGCACGTGCCGGGGAGGCGGGCAGGGGGTTTGCGGTGGTGGCCGATGAAGTACGCAAGTTGGCCACGCGCACGACGGAGGCTACCGAGCAGGCGGCCGACATGATGCGCGGCTGACAGCTCGTTTTTCTCTCACTTCGTTCCAGGGTTTAACTCATGAATTGGTTCTACGATGCCAGGTTGTCGGTCAAGCTGTACCTCGCTTTCGCGCTGTGCGCGCTGATCACCTTGAGTGTAGGAGTTGTCGGTAGCCAAGGAATCGGCTCGCTTTCGTCTAGTTTGCAAAGTGTATTTGCCAACAATCTCGTGTCGGTGGCCCAGGTTGCAGAGGCGCGTTCCAGTGCCATTGCCCAGAGCCAGGACCTTTACCGGCTTGTAGCGGCTACCGCAATCAATGCGCCCGAAGCTGAACGCGCTGCCATTCTTGCGTCCATGAAAGAAAACCGGCAGAGCAGCGAGCAGGCATTCGCGATCTATCGAGCAACGCCGTTGTCCGACGATGAACGCCTTGCGGGCGATCGTATGGAAAAAGACTGGCCAGCCTACCAGGCCATCATGGATCGGACGGTAGCCACCATCGCACGAGGTGACTTGGCCGAAGCCAGGCAATTGATGGCCGGCGAATTGCACCAGGCATTTCGTACCGTGCTCGACGACTTGACCACCATGGTCGAGTCCAATAACCGGCAGATCGATGAAGGTGCGCGAGCTGCAAAACACAACGAGGCGGCGGCCAAGTTCAACCTGTACTTGGGTATCGGTGCGGCGTTCGTAGCCGCCATTTTGCTGGGTATGTTCATCAGCCGGGTCATCAGCAAACCGATCGCGCTGGCGGTCAATACGGCCGAGCGCATCGCAGGCGGCGACCTGAGCAAACCCGTGGCGACAGGTCACGCCGACGAGACGGGCCAACTGCTAAACGCCCTGGGGGTCATGCAGCAAGGCCTCAAGCGCACCCTGGAGCAAATCGCCAACGCAGCGGATCAGCTCGCCTCCGCGGCCGAAGAGCTCAACGCCGTCACCGATGAGAGCACCCGCGGGCTCACGCGCCAGAATGATGAAATTCAGCTGGCCGCCACGGCCGTCACGCAAATGAGTGCGGCGGTCGAGGAGGTGGCACGCAACGCCACTTCCACCTCCGAAGCCTCCCGGCAGACGTCCGAGGAAGCGGCCAGTGGCCGTGACCAGGCGCGCGAAGCCGTGCAGGCCATAACCAGCGTGAACAGCGAAATCGGACAGTCCACGGTTATCGTTGGGGAGTTGGCCGGTAGCGTGCGCGACATCGCCAAGGTGGTCGATGTGATCCGCGGCATTGCCGAACAGACCAATCTGCTGGCGCTCAACGCGGCCATCGAGGCGGCGCGGGCTGGCGAGCAGGGTCGAGGTTTTGCGGTGGTGGCAGACGAAGTGCGGGCATTGGCGGCGCGTACCCAGGCCTCAACGGGCGAGATCGAAGCCATGATCACAGGCGTTCAGGCCCGTGCCGACGATGCGGTCAAGGCCATGGGCAACAGCCGAAACCTGGCCGATAGCACCCAGGCCTTGGCCCAGGCGACCGGGGAATCGCTGGAGCGGATCGCCCGGAACATCGCCCAGATCAACGACCGCAACCTGTTGATCGCCACGGCGTCCGAAGAGCAGGCCAATGTGGCCCGCGAGGTGGACCGCAACCTGATCAACATCCAGGACCTGTCGACCCAGACCTCGGCCGGTGCGCATCAAACCAGCGCATCCAGCCAGGAGCTGTCCCGCCTGGCCATCTCGTTCAACGACATGGTCAGCACCTTCAAGCTCTGAACAGGGCGTAGACGATCTGTAGCGTGTCATGCCCCGCCCACTGCAGTGGTGCACTTACCTGCGGAGGGCGGCGCGAGGGCTTTCAGTCGACGCGCACGAAGACGTTCTTGGCCATGTCGCTACCGCCGACGGCCTCCAGGCGCTTGCCGCCGTCGAGCACGCGTACGTTGATCAGCGCCATGCCATCTTTGTTGCGCGCGGTGACCACGTCATCCTTGCGCTCCCATTCATCTACCTTCAGCTTGTTGCCGTTGGTGATGATGGAGTCCTTGGAAAACTCCCAGGTCTGTTTCGGGCTCTGGATACCCATCACGGTCGTGGTTTGCTCGTAGGTGCCTTCCAGGGCGTCGTTGCCACAACCGGCGATGACGAAAAACGGCAGGGCGGCGAGGGCGAGTTTGAGTTTACGCATTGAGCTTCCTTTTCAGTGAGTCAATCTCGTTCGACAGGGTTGATGGCAGGTGCCAGGGCGCCGCGGCGTCGAGATGCAGGTGGGTATCACGTGTGGGTACGAAGGGGGTATCGAGCGTGCCAAGGGCGATTGAGATCCAATCGGCGTATTGGCCTGCATTGCGTGACCAGAACAGGCTCGAGCCGCAGGCTGCACAGAATTGCCGTAGGACCGTGGGGGACGAGGCATAGGCCGCAAGCTGGTCAGCGCCGCGCAGCATGCGCAGCGCCTCACGCGGCACACTGCCGTATGAGGCATAGGCAGCCCCATGGCCTTTGCGGCACTGGCTGCAATGGCAGTGGCTCACGGCCTTGGGCGGGCCGAGCAGTTCATAACCGATTGCCGCGCAAAGGCAGCTTCCCTGGTATGTGCTAGACAAACGCGATTCCATGCGTAGGAAAAGGCGCCAGCTTAAACGTAGCGCCAAGGGGAGTCGAGCCGGTTCTGGCCACACGTGTCGGTGGCAGGTGCCTGGGAAGCGGTTTTCGCACGTCCTTGACCGTCAGGGGGCACAAGCGCGTGCTGGCGAGCCCGAAGCTCGATCAGCCCGTAAAGCCGTGGGACGTCGGTTTCAGAATGCGGCTGGTCGTTCGCGCGCAACCTTCCGGTGCAGCAAGTGCCATGCTTGCAGGATGCCATTGGACCCGCGCGCAGACGCATGGACGATGGCAAGGAGGCCGCCTGCTCCACGCAACCGTGACGTGGCTGGCGCGCCGCAGCAGAACACGCCGGAACCCGCCAGTACAACAACAGGGGCGGGCCGTGATGCCGAGGTCCGCTGTATGCCTGATCAAATGCTCCACCTGCCCGCTGTCCAACGTATCGTGGCCGATCACCAAGAAACCCCTGGTGCGCTGCTACCGATACTGCACGCCATCCAGCATGCTGTCGGGTACATTCCCGATGCCGCCGTCGGCGAGGTCGCCC
>CALAKR010000367.1 GCA_937923225.1 uncultured Aquabacterium sp.
GGCCCACGGCCACCAGCTTCTGCTGGCCGCCCGAGAGCTGCAGCGCGCGGCGTGGGCCGAACTCACGCGCCTCGGGGATGATGCGGTAGACGTGCTCCAGGCGCGGCTTCACATCCTTGATGCCCATGGCCCAGGCCGGCACGCAGAGGTTCTCTTCCACGCTCAGGTCGGGGATCAGGCGGCGGTCTTCAGGCGCGTAGCCAATGCCCAGGCGCGTGCGGCCATGGGCGGGCGTGCGGGTCAGGTCGGTGCCTTCCAGGCTCAGGGTGCCTTCGCGCGCCTTGACCAAGCCCATGATGGCGCGCAGGGTCGTCGTCTTGCCGGCGCCGTTGCGGCCGATCAGACCGACGATGGCGCCCTTGGGCACGGACAGGCTCACGCCACGCAGGATCTGCGTGGTGCCCAGGTTGACATGAAGGTTCTGGATCTCAAGCATGGTGGGCCACCTCTTCGCCGATGATGAGTTCACGCACCTTGACATCGGCGAGCACCTTGTCGGGCTCACCGTCAGCCAGGATGGCGCCGTCGTAGAAGGCCAGCACGCGGTCACTGTAGCGGCGCACGATCTCCATGTCGTGCTCCACGAACAGCACGGTCACGCCCATCTCGCGGGCGGCGTGCAGCACGCGGTCCATCACGTCGAACTTCTCTTCCGAGGCCACGCCGCTGGTGGGTTCGTCCAACAGCAGCACCTCGGGTTTGCCGACCATGGCCAGCGCGATGTCCAGCAGCTTGCGCACGCCCTCGGGCAGCAGCCCCACGTTCATCTCGGCGAACTCCAGCACGCCCAGGCGCGCCAGGCCCGCGTCGGCCTGGTCCAGCGGCATGCCGGCCACGCTCAGCGCGATCTCGATGTTCTCGCGCGCGGTGAGCGAGGTGAACAGCTGCGGGATCTGGAAGGAGCGCGCCATGCCCAGGCGGGTGATCTTGCGCGGTTCCTGGCCCGTGATGTCGCGGTCGCGGAAGTGGATGCGGCCGCTGTCAGGCTTGATGTAGCCCGTCAGCATGTTGACGAAGGTCGTCTTGCCGGCACCGTTGGTGCCGATCAGGCCGATGACACTGCGCTCGGCGATGTGCACCGTGACGTCGCGCGCCGGCTTCACGCTGCCGAAGGACTTGTTGAGGCCGTCGGCGCGGATGATGGTGTTGGCGTTCGAGGTCGTCATGCCTTCACCCCTTTCAGATTCTGCTGCTTGACCGAGGCCTGCGGCGCACCGGGCTCCGTGGCCTTCTTGCGGAACAGGCGCAGGCTGGTCAGGCCCGTGGGCAGGAAGGCGATGATGGACAGCATGATCACGCCCATCACCAGGTGCCAGCTGTTGGGCGCGTACTGGTAGGCCGCGGAGCGCACCACTTCCAGCAGGATGGCCCCGACGAAGGGCGCAAACGCATAGCCCGTACCGCTCAGCACCGCGATGAAGATGAAGTCACCCGAGGTGGTCCAGAAGGCCATGTCGGGATCGATGTGGCCGACGGTGAACGAGGACAGCGCCCCGCCCAGGCCACCCAAGGCCCCTGCGATCACGTAGGTCAGGTGGATGTTGCTGCGCGCCGAGGTGCCCAGGTATTCCACACGGATCTCATTGTCGCGGATGGCCGGGCCCAGACGACCCGCCGGGGTGCGCATGAACCACGACACCAACGCCACGCAGATCAGCGACATCACGAACACCACGCCGAACAGGGTCGAACCGACCAGGCCGCCTTCGCTGCCATCGGTGGCGGCGCCCAGGCCCAGCAGGGTCAGGCCGTGCACGTTGAAGCCATCGCTGCCGCCCAGCTCCACCGTGTTCATCAGCAGGCCGTACACGATCATCGACAGCGCCAGCGTGAGCATGGCAAAGAAGATGTCACGGTAACGCGAAAGCAGGAAGCCCAGCACGAAGGCCAGCACCCCACCGGCCGCGGCCGCAGCGGGCAACAGCAGGGCCAGCTCGTGCCAGCCCATCAGGTTGGTGGCCAGGCCGATGGTGTAGGCACCCACTGCGTAGTACAGCGCCTGCCCGAACGAGGCCAGTCCACTGCGCAGCAGCAGAGCCACGCCGATGGCGACCACGCCCTTGGCCAGCGCCACCGTGAGCATGAACTGCCACGAGGGCACGCTCGCCCCGATCACGCCGAGGGCGACAACGCCCGCCAGCAAGGCCCAGGTACCGGGCCCGAAGGTTTGCTTGCTCATATTTTTCTCGCCTCCACCGGCGCGAAGAGACCCTTGGGACGGAAGGCCAGCACCAGGGCCATCACGATGTAGATCACGAAGAGTTCACCCTGAGGCCAGTAGTGCACCGACATGGCACGCACGAGGCCCACCAGGCAGGCACCGAGCGCCGCACCGGGCAGCGAGCCCAGGCCGCCGATCACCACCACCGCGAAGGTGGGCACGATCAGCTCCACGCCCATGCCGGGTGCCACCGAGATGGTGGGCGCCGTCAAGGCACCGCCGACCGCGGCCAGCACCGAGCCCACCATGAAGGTGGCGGCGAAGTAGCGGCTCACGTTGATGCCCAGCGTCTGGCTCACTTCACGGTCATGGATCACCGCGCGCAGCAGGCGGCCCGTGCGCGTGTACTTCAGGAAGGCCGTGAGCGCTGCACCCGCCAGGATGGCGAAGCCGACGATGACGAAGTTGTAGTTGGGGTACGGGAGATCACCCACCTCGAAATCGCCCAGGAAGCCATAAGGCTCGGACACGGTGTACGGATCCACCCCCCACACCAGCTTGATCCCGTCTTCCAGGATCATGAACAGGGCGTAGGTCACCAGCAGCAGCACGATCGGGTCCTGCCCGTAGAAGCGCCGCAGCAACAACCATTCGGCCAGACCGCCCACCAGGGCGCCAGCCACCAGGGCCGCGATCACGAGCAGCGCATAGCTGCCGTACATCGAGTGCCCATCGGCAATCCAGGGGCCCACCACCCACACGCCGGCGTAAGCGCCGATCGCGTAAAGGCTGCCGTGGGCCATGTTGAGAATCTTCTGCACGCCGTAGATCAGCGTCAGACCCAGCGCCGCCAGGAA
>CALAKR010000368.1 GCA_937923225.1 uncultured Aquabacterium sp.
CAATGGCGCTTTCAAGAGCCGCAAGCAGCTCATGGACGTGGCGGGCCTGGGCGCCAAGACCTTCGAGCAGAGCGCGGGTTTCCTGCGCATCCGCGGCGGCGAGAACCCGCTGGACATGACCGGCGTGCACCCGGAAACCTACCCGGTGGTGCAGAAGATGCTGGCGCAGACCGGCAAGGCCATCGGCGATCTGATCGGCAAGAGCGACGTGCTGCGCACGCTCAAGCCCGAACTGTTCGCCGATGACAAGTTCGGCGTCATCACCGTCAAGGACATCCTGGGCGAGCTGGAAAAGCCCGGCCGTGATCCGCGCCCCGACTTCAAGGTGGCGCGCTTCAACGATGGCGTCGAGGACATCAAGGACCTGCAGGAAGGCATGGTGCTCGAGGGCACCGTGAGCAACGTGGCCCAGTTCGGCGCCTTCGTGGACCTGGGCGTGCACCAGGATGGCCTGGTGCATGTGAGCCAGCTGTCCAACAAGTTCGTGACCGACGCGCGCGAGGTGGTCAAGACCGGCGACATCGTCAAGGTGAAGGTGCTGGAGGTCGACATGGCCCGCAAGCGCATCTCGCTGACGATGAAGCTGGACTCGGCCCCCGGTGCCCGAAGCAGCGATGGTGCTCGCGACAACGGCTTCAAGCCCGCGGCACGCAATGAACGTGTCGGTGGCGGTGGGGCAGGGCGTGGCGCGCCGCAGCCGCAAGGTCAATCGGCCATGGCCGCCGCCTTTGCCAAGCTGCAGACAAAGCGCTGAGCACCACAGCGCACAAGCGCTCAAATATGCGCGGATCTACCCATTCGAGGGGTGGATTTCCCGCATGACGGGGGCGGACAGGGGGAAAGGCAGCAGGTATGCTGCTTTCACCCCCTCGTCGTTCGAAGTAGAAGTGCCCCCATGGAGCCGGCCGGCCTGACCCTGTTCACCTTTGCGATGTCGCACTACAGCGAGAAGATCCGCTGGGTGCTGCAGGCCAGCCGCTTGCCGTTTCGCGAGGTGATGCTCACACCCGCCTTCCACATGCTGCCGGCCTTGCGCATGGGCGGCCAGGGGCAGACCACGCTGCCGGTGCTGCGTGAGCAGCGCCTCAACGGCCGCCAGGTGCATGTGCAGGACAGCACCCGCATCCTGCTGTGGCTGGACGAACGCCACGGCCCGCTGGATCTGCTGCCGCAAGGTCCCGATCTGCGCGATGAATGCCTGTCCATCGAAGACCGCTTCGACAACATCGGCCGCGATGTGGCGCGCTTTCTGTACCTCGATGCCTTCCGCCATGATGACAAGATCCTGGCGCTGTGGACCGCGCAGGCCTCGCCCTGGCAGCGTCGGCTGGTGCGCATGGGCTATCCGCTGATCAAAGGCGTCTTCAAGTTCCGCCTGAACATCACGCCTGCGGCCGCCAAGCGCTCCGAGCAGCGCATCCTGCAGGCGCTGGCCTGGCTGGAAGGCCGCCTGAGCGACGGGCGCCTGTATCTGGTCGGCTCGCGCCTGTCGGTGGCCGACATCACCGCGGCCTCATTGCTGGCGCCGCTGGCCTGCCCCTCGCAGCATCCGGTCTACTCCACGCCGGATTACGTGCAGACGCTGCGTCCCCGAACGATTTCCTTGGACATGAACCGCCCGGCCCTGGCCTGGGTTCGAAAGCTGTACGATCTGCACCGAGGTGATCTGCCACAGTTCCGGCAGGCCGCCTGATTCGCTTCCCGTTACACGATCGACACCATGCAGGCTTTGCACATCCATGCAGGGCCCCGGGCGTTGGCGCACATACGGCAGCAGGGCCTCGCGCCCGCTGATGTGCGCCTGGTGCCCGCGGCCGCCGGCGGGCCCAAGGGCCTCATCCTCACCCACCTCGACAGGCACCTGTTCGGCCGTTGGCTGCCCCAGGCCGACGAGAGCCACCGCCTGGACCTGGTCGGCGCCTCCATCGGCGCCTGGCGCATGGCCGCCGCGCTCATGCCTGATCCGGCCAAGGCCTTCGACCAACTGGCCCAGGTGTACATCTCGCAGCGCTACGATCCGGAGCCCGGGCGCAAGCGCCCCTCGCCACAGCGCGTGAGCAGCGATTTTGCCAAGGCGCTGGACAGCTTCTTCACCGCCTCGCTGGCCGGCATGCTGGCCCACCCACGCTGGCGCCTGCACATGGTCACTTCGCGTGGGCTCGGCATACTGCGCCGCGCAGGCCCCATGGGCACGCTGGCGGGCTTTGCGGGGCTGGTGCTGGGCAATGCCGTGTCGCGCCGTGCCGTGGGCAGCTGGCTGGAGCGCACCGTGTTCTCGGTGGCAGGGCAGCCGCCCTTCAAGCTCGACGACCAGCCCACGCGGGTGATCCCCTTGAGCGAGCAGAACTTTTTGCCGGCGCTGCAGGCCTCGTGCAGCATCCCCTTCGTGCTCGACCCGGTGCATGACATCCCAGGCTGCCCCACCGGTGCCCACTGGGATGGCGGCATCGTGGATTACCACTTCCACTGGCCCTTCGCCTCGGCCATGTCGCAAGGCGTGGTGCTGTACCCGCACTTCCAGCAGCAGGTGATCCCGGGCTGGCTGGACAAGGCTTTCAAGAGCCGCCACCGCGCCACGCCGGCGCTGGACAACATGGTCCTGCTGGCGCCCAACCCGGCCTGGGTGGCCACCTTGCCCGGCGGCAAGCTGCCCGATCGCAACGACTTCAAGACGCTGGACAACGACACCCGCATCGCCCACTGGCGGCAGGCCGTGTCCGAGTGCGAGAAGCTCGCCGACGAATGGCAGGGCTGGCTGGACCAGGGCTGCCCGGCCGACCGGGTCAAGCCACTGTGACGCCGCCCTGAGGGCGTTGCAGGGGCGCCCTTGCGGCGGACGCTTGGCCACGGGGCACGAGCCCAATGGCTACACTTGCTGACATGGAACCCACCGAAAGCCTGCTGCTCATCGCCTTGCTGATCGGCCTGAGCGCTTTGTTCTCGATGGCCGAACTCTCCGTGGCGGCATCGCGCCGTCTGCGCCTGCGCCAGTTGCTGGACCAGGGTGACCGGCGCGCCCAGGCTGTCATGAACGTGCAGGACGAGCCGGGCGACTACTTCACCGTCATCCAGATCGGGCAGAACACCGTGGCCATCCTGGCCGGCCTGGTGGGCGAGGGGGCTTTCTCGCCCGCGATGGGCTCGCTGCTGCGCATGGCCAGCGTCGATCCGCTGTCCGCCGAACGCTGGGGCTGGGTGCTGTCCTTCCTGCTGGTGACCAGCCTGTTCATCATGCTGGCCGATCTGCTGCCCAAGCGCCTGGGCATGGCCGCACCAGAGCGCGTGGCCGTGAACGTGGTGGTGCCCATGCAATACTTCGCCACGGTGTTCATGCCGGTGGTGTGGTTCTTCAAGCGCCTGACGGACCTGCTCTCGCGCCTGCTGGGCCTGCCCGACCGCCGCGACGACAAGATCACGCCGGACGACATCCTGGCCATGGCCGAAGCGGGTGCCGAGGCCGGCATTCTGGCGCGCACCGAGCATCAGGTGATCGAGAACGTGATCGAACTGGACACCCGCCTGGTTACCACCTCGATGACGGGGCGCGAGCGCATCGTGCACTTCCTGCTGGACGACAGCGAGGCCCTGATCCGCGCCCGCATCGCGCAGTACCCGCACTCCACCTACCTGGTGTGCGATGGCAGCATCGACCAGGTGCTGGGCTATGTCGATTCCAAGCACCTGCTCAACCGCGTGCTCAATGCGCAGCCCATCTCGCTCAAGGCCGAGGGCCTGATCAACAAGGTGCTGATCGTGCCCGATCGGCTCACCTTGTCGGAGATGCTGGCCCAGTTCCGCCAGGCGCACGAAGACTTCGCCGTCATCGTCAACGAGTACAGTCTGGTCGTGGGCATCATCACCATCAACGACGTGATGAACACGGTGATGGGCGAGCTGGTGTCGCCCCTGGATGAAGAGCAGATCGTGCGCCGCGACGAGAACTCCTGGCTGATCGACGGCATGACCACCATCCCCGATGTGATGCGCGCCATCGACCTGTGGGAGCTGCCTCACCAGGAGGAGTACGACACCCTGGCCGGCTTCCTGATGGTGATGCTGCGCCGCATCCCCCGCAAGACGGACGCGGTGGAGTGGGGCGGTTTCCGCTTCGAGGTGATGGACGTGGACAGCTTCAAGATCGACCAGGTGATGGTCAGCCGACTGGTGCCGACCACCACGCCTCAGGCAGCCGACGCGGGCTGATGCAGCGCGGGCGTCGATGGTGCAATGGCCTGCGTGCTGAACAAGGGAATGTGCTCGTGCAGCACCACCTCGAAGCCCTGGCCGCGGCCCAGAGGCCGGCATTCCACGAACGACCATTCAAGCTCACCTGCGGCCCAACGTGACGGGTCCGCATGCAGCGGCCCGATCGTCATCCGGCCGATCAGTCCGAAGGCGTAGTACTTGAAGGTGGGCAGGTTCCGGTAGGCCATGCCGAAGCACAGATCGCCCATGGAGTAGGCCGC
>CALAKR010000369.1 GCA_937923225.1 uncultured Aquabacterium sp.
TCACTTTGATCACAACATGAAAAACCGTGACGATGTGCCAGGGCTCATGCCCTCTTTTCCATGGACCATGCCGAGGTAAAGCGCGCAAGATCTCACGAACCTCGACGAGCAGAACCCGACTTGCGCATGAGCTCCGTGATCGACATGAAACCCACGCCGACCCGCCCCTCCTCCGACAGCCCTGTGCCGCCGCCCGCTCCAGGTCTGGACCGCTCTGTGCTGGTCCGCGCAGTGGAACTGCAAGGCCAGCACAAGACAGCCGAGGCCGAGCAGCTGTTCCGCATGTACTTGGGTGTTTACCCAGATGACCCCATCGCGGTGTATTCACTATGCGTCATCCTGCTTCAGCGCCGCGACATCAAACAGGCCCTGGCCCTGCTCGACCACGGCACGCGCGCCGCACCTGATTTCGCCCCCCTTTGGGCAGCCCGCGCATCGGCCCAGCAGGCTCTGGGCCTGAAGGACGAGGCGCTCAAGAGCTACGACCAGGCGCTGACCATCAAACCAGACTTTGTTGAAGTCCTGGTCAATAGCGGTGCCCTGCTGCGCGAGATGCACCAGCATGCCGCCGCGCTGGAGCGCTTCAACCGCGTCCTGCAGATCAACCCCAATTACGAAACCGCGCTGGGCAACTGCGCCATCTTGCTGACCGAGTTCAAGCGCAGCGAACAGGCCATCGCCATGTTTGAGCGCCTGCTGGCCATCAACCCCAAATACGACTACGGCCTGGGCCTGCTGGCCTATGAGCGCCTGCACATCTGTGACTGGCGTGATTTCGACGACACCGCCCGCCGCATTGATGAAGGCGTGCAGGCTGGCCGCCCCACCTGCAAGTCACTGGGCTACATGGCGATATCGGACTCGGCCGCGGACCACCAGACCTGCGCCCGCACCTTCGCCAAGCGCTTCCTGCCCAGCAGCGAGCCGCTGTGGACGGGCGAGCGCTACCGCCACAAGAAAATCCGCTTGGCTTATGTGTCGCCCGACCTGCGCGAACATCCCGTAGGCCATTTGATGGCCGCCATTTTCGAGAAGCACGACAAGAACCGTTTCGAGACCATCGCCATCTCGCTGGGGCCAAACGACAGCAGCCGCCTGCGCGAGCGCATGCTCAACTCCTTCGACCACTTCATCGACGCCCGCCAGATGGGCTCGCGCCAGATCGCCGAGCTGATGCGCAAGATGGAGGTGGACGTGGCCGTGGACCTGGCCGGCTACACCTCCGATTCGCGCACCGACGTCTTCGCCCACCGCCCTGCCCCCGCCCACATCAACTACCTGGGCTACCCGGGCACGATGGGCGTGGACTACATGGACTACATCATCGCGGACCGCCATGTGATCCCCCCGGAGCACCAGCAGTTCTACGACGAGAAGGTGATCTACCTGCCGGATTCCTACCTGCCCACGGCCGGTGGCATCCAGATCGCGGAGCGCACACCCACCCGCGCCGAATGCGGCCTGCCCGATCAGGGCGTGGTGTTCTGCTCCTTCAACCACGACTACAAGATCTCGCCGCACGTGTTCGCCGTGTGGATGCGCCTGCTGCTCAAGACACCGGGCAGCGTGCTGTGGCTGATGTCGCGCAACGAGGTCTCGCAACGCAACCTGCGCGCCAGCGCCCAGGCAGCCGGCGTGGACCCGCAGCGCCTGATCTTCGCCAACCGCGTACCGCGCGTCGAAGACCACCTGGCCCGCTACCGCCAGGCCGACATGTTCCTGGACACCCATCCCTACAACGCTCACACCACCGCCGCCGACGCCCTGATGTCCGGCCTGCCCGTGGTGACCTACATGGGCGGCGCCTTCCCGGCCCGCGTGGCCGGCAGCCTGCTGCACACTGTGGGCCTGAGCGACCTGATCACGCACACGCTGGACGACTACGAGGCCGTGGCCCTGCGCCTGGCCCACCACCCGGCCGAGCTGGCCGAGGTCAAGGCCCGCCTGGCCCGCAACCGCGCCGTCGCACCGCTGTTCGATTCGGAAGAAATCTGCCGCCACCTCGAATCGATCTACACCAGCGTGTGGCACCAGACCCAGCTGGACAGCCGCCCGCCCCTGGCCGACGCCCTGACGGCCCAGGCCGAAGACTTCTCCGTGGACGGCGCCGAAGCCGACCTGCAACGCGGCAACCTGCAGAAAGCCGAGATGCTCTGCCGCCAGAAGCTCGAACAGGAGCCCCAGCACCGTGGAGCCCTCAAGCTTCTGGGCGACATCGCCAGCCGCATTGGCGCACACGACTTTGCGGCAAGCTATTACGCCACCGCCCTGGCCACCCTGCCCGACACCCCTGCCCGCGCCTCCAGCCTCAATGGCCTGATCCATGAAGCGCAAGGCAAGGCTGCGACCGCCCTGGCCCTCACACAGCCCGCCGCCGACAAGTACCTGCTGATCAAGGCCTGGGGCTTCGGCTTCTGGTCTGACCTGGACCACGTGGCCGCAGAACTGCTGCTGGCCGAACTCACCGGTCGCACGCCCATCATCCATTGGGGTAGCAACAGCCTGTTCCGCGATGCCGACACCGACAACGCCTTCACCAGCTTCTTCCAGCCCGTATCAAGCCACACACTGGCCGATCTCGAGCACGACGGCCTGAGCTTCTACCCACCCAAGTGGACCGCGAAGAACCTGCGCCAGGAAGACCTCCACAAGTGGGATGGCGACGGTGCCCGCCTGAGCGGCCTGTACGCCCTGCGTCGACCCGACAACGTGGTCGTCAGCGACTTCCACACCAAGGTCAATGACCTGATCC
>CALAKR010000370.1 GCA_937923225.1 uncultured Aquabacterium sp.
GGCGGGCATCCCGCAGGATCCGCTCAATGCCCAGCAACAGGCTTTGGGTGATCAGATGCTGCGCTACTGGAAGGCCTTCATCAAAACGGGCAACCCCAACCACACGGTGGGCCCGGCCCCGCTGCCCACCACGCCCTGGCCGGCCTTCAACGGGCTGACCTCGCCGGTGCAGCGGCTTGAAGCCACCGGTGTGAGCACCCTGGGCATCGGAGCCTTCCAGGCAGAGCACCGCTGCCTGGCCTGGTCGCTCGAGGGCCTGTTCTGATCGTTGTGGAAAGCACCTGGCTGAGCCCGGCCTGCGCCGTGGTTCAGCCCAGGTGCTGTGTGGCTACGCGGTTACGGCCGCGGTGCTTGGCGTGGTACAGCGCCTGATCCGCGGCCTCGACGAGGGCCGCGCTGTCACGTGTGGGGGTGGCTTTCGACATGGCCACGCCCACGCTGACGGTCACCACCGGCGCAGTGTCTGATGCCCCATGGGCCAGGCCCAGCTGTTCCACCGCCTGGCGCATGCGCTCGGCGGCCTGGGTGGCCTGCGCGGCATCGGCCTGGGGCAGCAGCGCAATGAACTCTTCGCCGCCGTAGCGGGCCACCAGATCGGTCGGCCGCCTCAAGCTCTGGCTCAGCGCCTGGGCCACCTGCTGCAGGCACAGGTCACCGGCCTGGTGCCCATGGTGATCGTTGTATTTCTTGAAGTGATCCACATCCACCAGGATCACGGCCATGGTGCTGCCATCGTGGGCAGCGCGCCGCCAGGCATGTTCCAGCGTTTCCTGGGCATGGTGGCGGTTGAAGACGCCCGTGAGCCCATCCACCCGTGAGATGCGCTGCAACTGGGCATGCACCCCGTCGAGCTCCTGCAGCAGATGGCGGCGGCGCAGCGACAGCAGGAACTGGCGCCGCTCATCGCGTTCCAGCGCGTAGTTGGCAATCAGGGTGAAGAAAGCCGTGGCCAGCAGCACCGTCATCAAGGGGGGCAGCAGGCGGGGCTCCGGGGCGGCAATGTAACGGGCACACCACAGGTGCATGGCCATCACGGCCGCTGACGACGCCACCGCGTACCAGAAGCGCTGGCGCTGCACCACATTGCTGTAGGCCAGCACCACCAGGAAGCCTGCGTGGTAGAAGACCCGCCCATCGCTTTGCGTGATCGACAGGATGTAGGCCACAGCCGCTGCGGCGCACAGGCTGCTCATCAACACCAAGCCTTCGATGAACCACATGGGCAACTGCCTGATCACCCACTGGAAGCACAATGCTGCAAAGCCCAGCACCAGCAGGAACAGCGGTGTGAACAAGCCCAGGCGTACCTTCACGGCCTCCTGCAGCACATCGGGAGCGACCAGCCAGTCGGCCACCAGGAAGCCATTGAACACCAGCAGCGAGAGGGCGCCGCTGACCAGCAGGTGCCTAAGGCGCTGCGCCGCGCCATGCTGCTGGAAGGCGCGCTCCATGCTGGCCGGGAAGCGCATCCACGGAAATCCCCGGGCCAGGAGCTGGGCGGCGAGCGCTGCATCAGGGTGCTCCGGGGATGCGCTGGGGTTGTGGACGGGTGGCGGAGCGCCGGCGTCAAGGCCTTGACCCATCGGAACTGCGCTCATGGCAGGGCCTCCAGCGGGGCCTCAGGCACGGTGGCCACCACGCGGTTGCGGCCTTGCGATTTGGCCTGGTAGAGCGCGGCATCGGCTGCAGCGATCAGGGCCTCGGGTGAGGCCACGCGTTGCGGCGCGCACGAGCTCACGCCCACGCTGAGCGTGACCTGGCGGCTGCCCGGCGCATCTTCATGAGGCAGGGCCAGTTCCTGAACGCCCAGGCGCACGCGCTCTGCGGCTGCCATGGCCTCAGGCAGTGGAGCATCGTGCAGCACGGCCACGAACTCCTCGCCACCAAAGCGTGCCACCAGGTCACCCGGCCGGCGCAGTTGCCGGCGCAGCACGGCGCCCAATTGCCTGAGGCAGGTGTCGCCCTGAGGGTGGCCGTAGCGGTCGTTGTAGGCCTTGAAGTGGTCTACATCCATCATCAACAGGGCGATGGCGCGCCCGCTCTGGCGAGCCCGTTGCCACAGCTGGGCCAGGAACTCGTCGAAGTGACGGCGGTTGGCCAGACCCGTCAGCGCGTCGGAGCGCGACAGGCGTTCAAGCTGATGGTTGGCGCGGTTGAGTGCCTGCACCAGTTGGTGCTCCTGCCCCTGCATGAGCCAGTTGGTGCGGTCTTCATGCTCGAGCACGTAGCTGCTGTATAGCGTGAAGAACGCGGTGGACACCAGGATCAGCGACAGCGAGAGCATCACGTTCCACTGCGGCGCCTCCAGCAGGAACAAGGAGCCGAAAAACATGCCGATCACCAGGGCATCGATCAGCAACGCCTTCCAGAAGGGGGTGCGCACGATGCTGCCGTTGAAGAGCAGCACCATGACCAGGGCTATCAGGTAGGGCGGTGCCAGGTGGTCGGTGCTGTTGAGGCACAGCACCACATTGATGGTAGCGGCCAGCACGCTCATGCCCACCACAGACCACTCCCGCCAGCGGGGCGTGAAGTAATCGCTGAGCAGCAGGCCCACGATGTTGATGCCGGTAAAGAAGAACACCCGCAGCCCGATGGCCAGGCCCATCTGGTCGGGCACCATCATCCAGTCGGTGACCAGCAGCAGATTGAACATCACCACCAGCCACAGGCCGCCACGCTCCAGGGTGCGGCGGCGCTCGGGAGCCTTGTCGCGCTGGTAGGCGGCTTCCAGCGAGGGTGAAAAACGCAGCCAGGCATAGCCTTCTTTGAGGGCCTGGTCCAACTGGGCCTTGAAGGGGTCTGAAGGCTCGCCCGAGCCTTGCATGAACAGCGAATCACCCCCGTCCGAAGGTATCAGTCGATCAGGGGGCGCTGGAGGGGCATGATCTGGTGGGCGATGGATGTGCACCCTCGGAGTATCGGCCGGCCCGCATCAAGATGTAGCGATGGCCCCGTTGCAACGGGGCGCATGGCCGGTAAAGGTTGCCAAACAGGCCGATGGCGTGATGGATTGCTCAGTCGGCGCGTGGCTGCGTGGCGCCGGTCTGCGCGCGTGGCGCACGTGCCTCGATCAACAAGTAACCGCCCGTGGCCAGCAGCAGCGGCAGCAGGTAGTACAGGGCCCGGTACACCAGCACGGCTGCCAGCACGGTGGCCTCCGGAAGACGCGAGGCCAGCACGGTCACGAACACGGCTTCGACCACGCCCAGGCCGGCGGGCAGGCGGGCCAGCACACCGGCCACCGCGGCCACCAGCGAGGTGCCCAGCACCAGCCCGAAAGGCACTTTGCCTTGCAGGAGCAGGTACAGCATGACGGCAATGGCCAGCCAGTTCAGACTGGACAAAGCCAACTGCGCCAAGGCCATGTTCAGGCTTGGCAGGTGAACCCGATGCCCCCTGACCGGAAAGCTGCGCCGGGTGGACCAGCCGCACAAGGCCCGATAGCCGGCCACGGTCAGCCCCAAGGCCGCGCCCACAACCTGCAGCGCGGTGCCGCTCACGTGCCAATCGGCCGGCGGACTGATTTGGCGGAACAGGAACACGCCGCCGGCCAGCAGGCTGTAGCCCAGCCAGTTGGTGGCCACGCTCATGCTCAGGATGCGGCCGATCTGGCCGCCGCGCAGCCCCAGACGCGCATACAGCCGGTACCGGATGCCCAGGCCGCCCACCAGCATGCCCAGGTTGAGGTTGAAGGCATAGCTCACCGCTGTGACCGACAGCACGCGCCACCACGCCAGCTTGTGGCCAATCCAGGCGCGACCGATCAGGTCATAGGCGCTGTAGAGCAGATAGCTCAGCAGCGACACGCCGGCGGCCATGGCCATGACATCCACCGGCATCGACTTCAGGGCCTGCAGCACGGCCTGCCAGTCCACCCGGCGGGCGGCCCAGGCCAGCATGCCCACCACGGCCAGGGCGAAGACAATGCCCAGCCAGCGGGTCCAGGGCTTGGTGTGGGTAGCGGCCGTTTGGCTGCCTTCTTCGGCTTCCGTCTCATCGGACCGGGCTTCGTGCTGGGAGTGCTGTTGTGCGCGCGGCGAAGGGCTGCGCAAGGCCATGGGCAGTGGGCGGGCCATCATTGGGAAGCCTCGCGAGGCAGCAGGCGGTTGGGGCTCAGCCGCCGCCAGGACCAGGCCTTGGCCGTCTCATCGGCTGGCGCGCTGGCCACCACCGAAGTCTCGGCCATGGGCAGCACCTTGGGCCGGTGATCGGGCAACTGCGCCATCCATTGCGGGAAGTGGCGCACCACGTGGTAGACCAGCGCGCCCACACCCAGGCGCCACCACCATCGGCGGGCTACGGTGTGTTCCATGCGCACGTGCACACAGCTCTCCTGGATCAGGCGCATCAGCTTGTCGCGCAGGCTGGCATTGAAAGCCGTGTCGCGGATGACCAGGTTGGCCTCCAGGTTCAGAGACAAGCTCAGCGGGTCGAGGTTGCTCGAACCGATGGTGGCCCAGTCGTCATCGACCAGTGCCACCTTGCCGTGCATCGGGCGGTCGCAGTATTCGTGGATGCGCACGCCGGCTTCGATCAGGCGGTCGTAGACCATGCGGGCGGCCCAGGTGGCGGCGGCAATGTCGGGCTGCCCTTGCAGGATCAGGTGCACACGCACGCCACGCTGCGCGGCACGCTGCAGGCTCTTGAGCAGGCGATAGCCAGGGAAAAAGTAGGCATTGGCGATGATCACCTCGCGCTTGGCCGCCTGCAGGGCCAGGCGGTATTGACGTTCGATGTCGTCGCGGTGCTTGTGGTTGTCACGGGTCACCAGCCGGGCCTGGGCTTCGCCTTGCGGCGGGCAGGCTTTGGGCGCCAGGGCCGGCAGGGGCTGGTGTGGCCAGCGCTCGCCTACGGCGCTGGCTACCGTGCGCTGGGCTTCCAGCCGCAACTGCTCCACGATGGGGCCGCGGGCCCGCACAGCGTAATCCTGCTTGGCCTCAGGGCCGAAATCAGCCAGGTGGTCGGCGGAATAGTTGATGCCGCCGATGAAGCCCACCTGCCCATCGACCACCACGATCTTGCGGTGCAGCCGCCGGAACAGCTTGAGGCGGCGAGAGATCTTGGGCGCGGGGTCGAACACATGCAGCCTGACACCCGCCTCGATCAGCGGCTCGACGAACTGGGTTGACAGAGACGGTGAGCCGAAGCCATCCACCGTGACGTCGATGCGCACGCCGCGCTTGGCTGCGCGCAGCAGCACTTCCTGCAGCGCCAGGCCCACCTTGTCCTCGAACAGGATGAAGGTTTCGATCAACACCTCGTGCTGCGCGCCTTCGATCGCCTCGAACACGGCGGGGAAGAACTCCTCGCCGTTTTCCAGCAGTTGGAGATCGTTGCCGCGCGTCCAGTCGGCAGGGCGTGGCATGGGCGTCGGGCGCATGGGGGAGAAGGGGGGTGGATTCACAGCGATACCTCCGCAGCCAAAGGGGCGTGATCAGACAGATGGGACCAGGGCCGGCGCGGCAGCGTCATCGGCTGGTGGATGCGGGCGCCGCGCACATAGATGCGGTCCAGCCGCAGCAGCGGCCAGCGGGCCGGGAAGGTGCGGGCCGCGCGGCCCTGGGCGTGCACGAACACCTCGCGCAGGCCGGCGCAGCGGCCCAGTTGTTCATGGGCTTTCTGTTCCCAGTCGTTGAAGTCGCCCGCTACCACCACGGGCTCCTGCGGCGACAGGCCGTTGACCAGCCGGCACAGCCCATCGACCTGCTGGCGGCGCTGCGAAGCCCGTAGCCCCAGGTGCACGCAGATGGCGTGCATGGCCCGCCCACCCGGCAGGCTCAGCACGCAGTGCAGCAGGCCGCGCTTCTCCTCGGGGCCGCTGGTGGACACGTCATGGTTGTGGTGCTGGGCGATGATGAACTTGGACAGCAGCGCGTTGCCGTGATGCCCCTGCGGGTAGACGGCGTTGCGGCCATAGGCGAAGTCGCTCCACAGCGTATCGGCCAGGAACTCGTAGTGCGGTGTCTGGGGCCAGTTGGGCACGTGGGCGGCATGCAGTTCATGCTCGCCCATCACTTCCTGAAGGAACACCACATCGGCCGAGACGCTGCGCACGGCCTCGCGCAACTCAGGGAGAACGAAGCGCCGGTTGAAGGCGCCGAAGCCCTTGTGCAGGTTGATGGTCAGGACGGTCAGGTTCATGGTGCCCATACACGGCAATCGGTGTGCCGTATGGGCGGAGCAGAAACTGACTGTCGGGCTTGGCCGACCCGGCTGTCAGCGTTGGCCTGCGTCGGGCAGGAGGCTGTCCAGCAGTGGTCCCAGTTTGCGCGCTAGATGTGCGCGCACGGTGTCTGCCATGGCCCTGGCTTGCTCGGCACCCAATGATTCAGCCATGTGGTGCGATTCCACGTAGTGCATCACCAGCAGGCCACGCAAGGTTTTGAAGGCCACTGGGTTGTCCTGCCCGCACACCACGGTGTCGTCCTGCAGCACACGTTCGACCACGCCCGGGGCCAGCAGGCGCACCCGGCACGCCAGGGCATGCCGCACGATTTCCCGGTCGATGGCTTCAAGCTGGGTTTCCCATTCCTCAGTCGTGAAACGGTTGGCTTCGCTCATGGAAGGGGCTCCAGCAGGTCAATGTCTTAGTATAGGGATGGATCTGCGAACCAGCGACATGGCACTCACCTACCTGTACCTTTTCATGGCCATCGTGGCCGAAGTCATCGCCACGTCATTGCTCAAGGGGGCGGAGAACTTCACCCGCCTGTGGCCCAGCGTGTTCACGGTGGTGTTCTACGCGATCGCGTTCTTCTTCCTGTCGCTCACCTTGCGCACCATGCCCACGGGCATCGCTTATGCGATCTGGTCCGGCGTGGGCATCGTGCTGATCTCGGTGGTCAGCTGGCTGTGGTTCGGGCAGCATCTGGACGCGGCGGCCCTGATCGGCATGGGGCTGATCATCGCGGGCGTGCTGGTCATCAACCTTTTTTCACGGTCTGTGGGGCATTGACGGCGCACGGCGGGCAGGGGCTGGTGTTTTTGGCCGGAGCGCGTTACAAATAAGGCATGCGGGCAGTTCCGCCAGGTCCGCGTCGCATCCGCTCGTCCTGGGCAGGTGTCAGGACGCCATTCGCCATGGTTGTTCGACATGTCCGAAATGATGAAGCTGCAACTTCTGCACGTCAGTTGTGCCCATTGCGGGCAAGATTCGACCGTGTCGGTCATGCCCGATGGGGTTCATGGCCAGTTCGTGCTGCGCAGTGAGACCTCGCTGGACGAGGCTTTCCTGGATGCCGTGCACGACCCCACCTTCGACGAGGTCGACACATTGCTGAACCAGAGCCCTCGCATGCTGGGCAAGGACAACTGGTTCCGCGCCCATGTGCTTCAGCGCACCTATGGCGAGATTGCCTGTGATCCGGACAGTACCGGGCATGCGTTCCGCATCGGCAAGCTGCCCAACTGCCCCCATTGCGGGCGGGCCGTGCTGAACTGGAAGGCGATCAGCCCGCCGCAGTTCGTCGACCGCGAGATCCCGCCGGCCACTCACAAGGTGTGGGAGCACTTGTCTGCCTTGCAGAAGGAGTTCCGGGTGGACGATGTGCTGGAGCGGCAGGGGTTCTGAGGCAGGAACGTGGATTGCCGGTGGAAGTCATCGGCAAGCTCGCCGATGCTTTCAACGAACAGGAGAAAGACCATGACCCAACAGAACCAAAACCAAAACCAAAA